>JBIODP010000410.1:0-2129 GCA_044445195.1 Burkholderiales bacterium
CGAAGAAGGGATCAGCTTTGCCGAGGCGCTTAACCCGACGCGCATCGAGGTCGATGAGTTCGGCGCCGCGCGTGCGATAGTCATGGCTATGCAACGACGCAGCGATACAGGCGTTTGGAGCGCAGGCGCAGAGATCGAAGTTGCGGCGCGCACCATTCTGATCGCTGCTGGCACGCAACCAAACACCGTGCTGGCACGTGAAGACCCGGATAATTTTGAACTCGACGGCCGCTATTTTCATGCTTGCGACGAAGATGGCACACCGGTGCATCCAGAACCTGCAAGCGCCAAGCCGGGGACAGCGCAAGTATTGTTGTCCAAACATTCCGATGGCCGCTTCATTAGTTTTTTCGGCGACTTGCATCCGTCATTCTTCGGCAACGTGGTCAAAGCGATGGGCGGAGCGAAGCAGGGGTATCCGTCGGTCAGCGCCGTGCTGGAGCGTGTCCATCCGGCATCGAAATTGTCTGAAGCCGAATTTCTGGCGAAGATCAATCAAGCGTTGCGCGCCACCGTCCATGAAGTCATCCGCCTGACGCCGAATATCGTCGAAGTTGTCATCAAAGCGCCGCTGGCTGCGCAGCAATTTCGTCCGGGGCAATTTTACCGGCTGCAAAATTACGAAACCAATGCACTTGAAGTCGACGGGACCTGTCTGGCCATGGAAGGCCTCGCATTGACCGGCGCCTGGGTCGATCCTGAACGCGGACTCATTTCCACCATCGTGCTGGAAATGGGCGGCTCGGCCGATCTGTGCGCGATGCTCAAGCCCGGCGAGCCGGTGGTGTTGATGGGGCCGACCGGCACGCCGACCGAGATCCCCGCCGGTGAGACCGTGATGCTGGTGGGCGGCGGACTGGGGAATGCCGTGCTGTTCTCCATCGGTCAGGCATTGCGCGCAGCCGGTTCAAAAGTACTTTACTTCGCCGGCTACAAAAAAATGATCGACCGCTACAAGGTGGCCGAGATCGAGAACGCCGCCGATGTGGTTGTCTGGTGCTGCGACGAGCAACCCGGCTTCACGCCGTCACGTTCTCAGGATCGCAGCTTCACCGGCAATATCGTGCAGGCAATGACTGCATATGCGAGCGGCGGACTCGGAAGTCAACCGATTGCATTTCCCGATACCGATCGCATCATCGTCATCGGTTCCGACAGCATGATGGCTGCGGTGGCGGCGGCGCGCCATCAGGTGTTGCAACCATATTTGAAGCCGCATCACTTTGCGATCGGTTCGATCAATTCGCCGATGCAATGCATGATGAAAGAGATCTGCGCCCAATGCCTGCAAGCGCAGATCGATCCGGAGACCGGCAAAACCACCTATGTCTTTTCCTGTTTCAATCAGGATCAGCCGCTGGATCGCGTCGACTTCCCCGGACTGAAAGCTCGTCTGGGGCAAAATTCGGTGCAGGAAAAATTGACCGCGCAATGGATAGATCGCTGCCTGATACGTTTGCAGCTAAGGCGCGCGGCGGCTTGATCGCTACTAGAACATGATCCTCACGCCTAAAAATGCACCCTCATCAAGCGTGACATCAGAGAAGACTGATTTGAGGCCAAAGTTGATTCTGCGATAACCGAGATAGGCGGCGGCCTGCGGGATTATTTCGTATTCGAAACGCACACCGGTTTCGGTATAGCGGTCGGCATCGCCAAAGGTGACGATATTCGGGGAAAGATACAATTGACCGACAATGCCAAAACGGCGGTCAGGAAACGGCGCATAACGCACCATTCCTCCAATTGCCAAGGCCGCCATGTTGTTGCCCGGAGCCAAAGAATTGTTGCCATTTGTTTTGGCCGTCAAGCCCTTGATTCCGACACCAACGGAAAGCCCGGGAACGCTTTTACCCACTTCATCTTTCACCAATATTCCCAAATCCCCCAGCAGGTTCTTTTGATTGACATAAATAACACCCGCATGCATTTCGGCCTTTCCGAGGGTATCATGGCCCATCGAGGCTATATACTGGAATTGGGCGCTGTTATTGCGCAGGTTGACATCGACGGAATCCGCCATGGCCGTAGCGCTGATGATTAATAGGGAAAAAGCAGCAAAGATACCGCGCAACAACATAACATCACCCCTTAAGAAAATTACCAATGATTTAGAGAGAAATATATAG
>JBIODP010000411.1:0-2127 GCA_044445195.1 Burkholderiales bacterium
GTATAGAACGGATCGAAGATGCGAGGCAATGCGTCGGCGGCGATCCCGCAGCCGCTGTCGCGAATCGCAATATGGATCTTGGAATCGGCAAATCGCGTCGCCACGCCGATGGTTCCACCGCCGGCAATCGCCTGGCGGGCGTTTTGCAACATCGACAGGAGCATCTGGTTCATGCGTCCTTGATCGCACTCGATCGGCGGCAGCGGTTGCAAGTCCAACTCCACAGCAATGTCGTCGGAAATCTGGTCGCCGATCACGCCTGCGACAGTGCGCACGGCCTCGTTCAGATCGACACGCGCAGAAACCGAATAATCGATGCCGGCGTATTTCTTCAAATTTGCAACGATGCGGGCAACGCGATCGGCGCCGGCAATCGACTCCGCAAGCATTGCCGGAAATTCCTCCAGTACAAAATCGAGGTCGCGCTCACGCCACAATCGATTTGCTTCGGCACTGTCGCCGCCGCGAAACGCATTGAGCACGGTGGACATTGCGTCAAGGTAATCGACAGCCGTATTGGCGTTGCTGCGAATGAAGCCGATCGGATTGTTGATTTCATGCGCCATGCCTGCAGCCAGGCTGCCGACCGAGGCCATCTTTTCGGTCTGGTATAACTTGCGTTGCGCGAGGGAGATAACCTTGACTTGTTCTTTGACGCGCTGTTCGAGCTGCGCGGCAAGATCGCGATATTGTTGCTCGGACTCCTGCAACTGCGCGTGCTTGCGTTGCAACGCGGCATAGTCGGCATTGACCGCCTCCATGTGCAGGTCGGCCGCCATGCGATACCGGTATTCCGCCGCAAGCATCAGTTCGATCCAGCGCGCGGCCCCGGCTGCGCGCTCGCGCGGCACGTCAAACGCAATCAGGCTGCCGATCTTCTCGATGTCGATTGAGAGGGGTAAATCGATGGGGTTGGAACCGGTGCCGTCGGAGCTCGCCAGAACCTGTTCACCAACGGCATCGACAATCCGCCAATGCGGGCCAAGCGTCGCGCATAGCGCCGGGTGAAGCTTTGCCGCAATCTTGGGGCTGAGCAATTCCGCAAGTTCTATTTCACGGTCGAATTGCGGCGAATTCATGAACAGCGCCCCATGCAGGCGACAAACGATTCGGGCGACAAGCCATGTTGTGTCGTCAATCCGAATTTACTGTCTATGTCGCGATAAATGCGTTCTAGCAGGGTTCGAAACGTCTCGACGACGCCGCTTCCTTCTTGCGCGGAAGCGAACAATAACGGCCACGGAGCCGCCGACCAACGGGACACGATTTCACTTTCGCTGAGAATGTCTGCCAGGTCACGTTTGTTAAATTGCACCACCAATGGCAAAGTTGCCATATCGAGGCCCAGGAGCGTCGCATTCGCGACCAGATTTTCAAATGCACTGCCGTTATTGATGGACTGATGGCGTTGCGAGTCGGCGATAAAGGCAACGCCGTCTGCGCGCGACAGAACCGCCTTGCGCGTGCCGTCATGGACCACTTGCCCGGGGACCGTGAATACCTTGAATTTGACAAGCAACCCCGAAGGCGCAGTGAAGCCCAGCGGCAGCAAATCAAAGAACAAGGTCCGATCACCATCGGTCTCCATCGTCATGACTTCTCCCTTAAGCTCTGGGGCAAGCAAATCATGCAGGCGCGTTAAATTCGTGGTCTTGCCAGATAAGGCGGGGCCGTAATACACGACCTTCAGTGTTAATCGATTGCGCTTTTCGTCCAGTTCAGCCATAGCCTGCGTAACCAGTCAATTCGCTGCGGTGAGGAATCTCGACCATTCCACATGAACCGGGAAATGGACTATTACTTTCCGAAGCGGTTAAATTTAACATTGATGTTATCTGGTACGAATTAGGAACATGCTCTTCTAGAGTTGATAAGGGCACATATTTGATTATAGGCGCGCCTCTCGACCAAAATTTTGTGATATATCAAAATATTTCCTTACAATCGGCTCTCTCCATCGGAAACGGGCACTCTTAATCCGGAGAAATAATTTCTTTGCAGCAACCAAAAATAGAGGGCATAGATCGATGAACAGCATCGACTTTTATTGACGGCATCGGCTAGGCGGTTTATATTACTGACTCACGAGTAAGTTATTATTCGTATTTTTGTAGCATATTGATAACA
>JBIODP010000412.1:0-2125 GCA_044445195.1 Burkholderiales bacterium
ATGGCTGCCGGATCAGGTATATTATGAAACGCGCGGCCTGTCGCCGGACACCGTGACTATTCTGAACAGCATGGGCTACCAGATGAAAGAGCAAACCCCTTGGGGGGCGACTGAACTGATCATGATCGGCTTGCCGGGCGCTGCCGGGGTAGCCGGCGCAGCCAGTTCGGGCAATGATTCCGCTGTTTCGGGCAAGGTTCGTCCCGGCTTTTATTACGGCGCCAATGACGCCCGCCGCCCTGCCGGCGCAGCGGTCGGCTATTGAGCCGCTCTTAAACTGCGAACCCCGCGCATGAAGTAACACATGAAACAGCACCCGGATAGCGATGAGGATAGTGGCGACATGCAAGCACGGGTGAACCTGCTGGACCCGGACCGCATTGCCGAGAGTGAAGCTGCCGCAGTCGCGTTGACCAAGCGCTTTCCTGAAGATGGATTCGGCTGGAAATTGCTGGGGGTCATGCTGAAATTGCGGGGCAGGCATGGAGAAGCATTGCGAGCGATGCACCGCGCCGCTGAATTGCTGCCTGACGACGAGGAGGCGCAAAGCAACCTGGGCGCGGCGTTGGCTGAAGCGGACGAGTTGCCGGCGGCGGAGTTGTATCATCGACGGGCGTTGCAGATTAACCCACGCTACGCGCCGGCATACAGCAATCTGGGCGGCGTTCTTGGCCGCCAGGGCCGGCTGGCTGAAGCAGAAGCCTGTCACCGCCAGGCGGTGGCGATTCAACCCGATTATGCCGAAGGCCATAACAACCTCGGCAGCACCCTCAACGACCAGGGCCGGATTGAAGAAGCCGTCGCCAGTTACCGCCGCGCGCTGGAGATAAAACCGGACTTTGCCCAGGCGCATTGGAACGAGAGCATGTGCAAATTGCTGGTGGGCGATTTCGCCGGGGGCTGGAAGCAGTATGAGTGGCGCCGGTCAGCACAGCCGGCGTCTTTCATCCGCGCTGAACGTCATTTCACGCAACCGCCGTGGCTGGGCAGCGAACCGTTGCAGGGAAAAACCATTCTGCTGCACACCGAGCAGGGTTTGGGCGATGCCATACAGTTTTGCCGGTATGCCGCATTGGCGGCGGACAAGGGGGCGACGATCATCCTGCAAGTGCCGCTTGCGCTTAAATCGCTGCTGACCGGGCTGGCAGGGGTCCAAACCCTGGCAGCGGAGGGCGAAACCTTGCCGCCGTTTGACTTTCATTGCCCGTTGATGAGCATGCCGCTGGCGTGTGGCACCGGCCTGGCAAGCATTCCGGCGACTATTCCGTATTTATTTGCCGACCCTGCAAAAGTAGGCGCATGGCGTGACAAGTTGGCAATAGCAGAACCGCCTCAGCCAGGATTGCCGCGCATAGGATTGGCCTGGGCCGGGAACCCGTTGCACAGGAACGACCTCAACCGTTCCATCCCGCTTGCCGATTTCCTGGCCATTGCCGACGGTCAGGCCCGGTTCTATTGCTTGCAGAAGGAACTCAAGCCGGCCGACCGGGTCTTATTGGATGCGCACAGGGGAATCCGGTATTTCGGCGATGACTTGCATGACTTTGCCGATACGGCAGCCCTGATCGACTTGATGGATCTGGTCATCACCGTCGATACGGCGGTGGCGCACCTGGCTGCGGCCATGGGCAAGCCGGTCTGGATATTGTTGCCTTTCCAGCCAGATTGGCGCTGGCTGCGAGAACGCGACGATAGCCCTTGGTACCCGACCGCGCGTTTATTCCGGCAGCCTGCCATGGGCACATGGAAAAGCGTATTGGATACGGTGCGCCATGAATTGGCATTGGGTAATATGTGAGTTGCAAGTGCGTTGCGGGTAAGTTGTAAATAAGTTTCTGCATACCAACTATTTCCAGTGTTACAATAAGCCCGCATCGAAATCGGTTTAGTCCTACAATACCGGCTAAGGCAGTTAGGCGGAGAGCTTGATTTATCGTGTTTCCGCCCCAAACTGCCGGTGCAGTACCTTTATAGGAGTAGCAACCATGTTTAAAAAATCCGCGATCGGGCCTGCATTACTGGCCTTGACTCTGTTCGCCGCCGTACCGGTCTTTGCTGTCGGCGCTGAGCCCACGATACACGAAGTCTATGAAGCGGCGGAAGCGGGCAGATTTAACGATGCCCA
>JBIODP010000413.1:0-2109 GCA_044445195.1 Burkholderiales bacterium
CGGCGATGGCGTTGCGCCGGGCCAGCAACACGCGGCGTAAATCTTCTTTTATCATCGGATGCGCGAATTATAATTAATCACATGCTATTCTACAGAGTAGCGTCGTCTGGTATGGATAGGGCAATAAAGTGATGCTTAACAAGAAATGGATAGTCGTACTGGCTCTTGCTGCCGTTTCGGCAAGCATGTTGCCGTCGCCTGCCTATGCCAAAAAGACCAGTGTGGCGGTAGTCAGCGAAGACGATGCGTTTCTGGCGCTGCGCGATGCCGCTCGCGACGACGATGCCGCTAGAGCGAGCAATATGGCTGCCCGCCTGGCCGATTACGCAATCCCATCCTATGTCGATTATTATCGGCTTAAAGCGCGCTTGACGGAAGCAACGGCAGGCGAGATTCATGATTTTCTGGCGCGCTACGATGGCAGCGCCATAGCCGACCGCCTGCGTAACGATTGGCTGCTGATATTGGGGCATGCCGGAGACTGGAAAAATTTCGATGAGCAATACCCGCAATTTGTCCTGAACGATGACCGGCAGGTGAAGTGTTATGCGCTTATCTCGATGGCGCAAAAAGGCCAGAATGTTGCCGCGGACGCGCGCTTGCTGCTGACTGCTCCCAAGGAGTATGGCGATGCTTGCGCGGTGCTGATCAAGACCCTGCTTCAAAACGGCCAATTCGACCAAAGCGATCTCGATGCGCAAATTCGGTTGGCCGCCGAATCCGCTCCAAGCAGCGTGGTGAAGCATATTGCCGCCGCCGGAGGCCAGACCGACGCCATGCTGGAACGGGCAATCGATAAGCCCAACCTGGTGCTGGCGCACGGGCCGGGGCTGACGCGGGCGCGTCACATGCTATTCATCATTGCGCTGGGCCGGGAGGCCGATATCGACGTGCCGCGCGCGGTCGGTGCATTGAATGCCGCCGCAGGTCATCTGAGCGAGGATGAGGCAGCCTTGGGTTGGGCGCAAATTGCGTTGCAGGCATCCCTTAAGTGGGCGCCTGAAGCGGTGGACTACTGGCGCAAAGCGCACGGCGCACCGCTTTCCCATAGCGGCTATCGCTGGAAGGTTCGTGCGGCATTGCGCGTCGGCGACTGGAAAATGGTTGAAAGCGGCATCGAAGCGATGCCGGAGAAATTACGCAGCGAACCAACCTGGATTTATTGGTCGGGCCGCGCCATGCAGGCAAACGGCCGGATCGTCGAGGCGCAAGCGAAATTTCAATCCATCGCGGCGCTCACCAATTTCTACGGGCAATTAGCGCTGGAAGAACTAGGCGGCAAAATTACTATTCCGCCGCGGCCGTTGCCGCCCACCGACGCCGAGTTGGCGGCTATCGCTGAAAATCAGGGATTTCGGCGCGCCCTCAAGTTGCTGGAATTGAATTTACGCGCCGAAGGGGCGCGCGAATGGAATTGGGAGTTGCGTAAAATGAGCGAACGGCAACATTTTGCCGTTGCTGAATTTGCACGCCAGAATAATATTCTGGATCGCATGGTCAGTACCTCGGAACATACTAAAACCGAGATGAATTTTTCCCAGCGTTACCCGACGCCGTTTCACGAGATCATGC
Organism: Burkholderiales bacterium; assembly: GCA_044445195.1. Classification (GTDB taxonomy): domain Bacteria; phylum Pseudomonadota; class Gammaproteobacteria; order Burkholderiales; family Burkholderiaceae_D; genus PKWO01. The sequence continues at coordinate 1,573 of JBIODP010000413.1, forward strand.
ATCCGGCAACCGAAGCGCTGGGGCTGGACCAGGCGTGGGTATACGGGTTGATTCGGCAAGAGTCGCGTTTTATCATGAGCGCGCGCTCGTATGTCGGCGCGCAGGGGTTGATGCAAATCATGCCGAAAACCGCCAAATATGTGGCACGGAAAATCGGCATGGGCGGTTATGCGCCGGATCAGGCCAGCCGGATCGACACCAATATCATGCTGGGCACGAATTATCTGAATTTGATATCCAACAGCCTGGATGGGTCGGAAGTCCTGGCGACGGCCGCTTATAATGCCGGGCCAGCGCGTCCGCGGGCTTGGCGCGCCAGCTTGAACGGGCCGCTCGAAGGGGCCATTTTTACCGAATGCATACCCTTCACGGAAACGCGCGAATATGTGAGGAATGTATTATCGAACGCAACTTATTATGCGGCGATGTTTGAAAACAAGCCGCAATCGTTGAAAACCCGTCTGGGTGTGATTGTCCCGAAAGGATTTGTCGTCAGCGATTTACCGTAAACAACGCAACAGGGCGGCCGCGATGTAG
>JBIODP010000414.1:0-2100 GCA_044445195.1 Burkholderiales bacterium
GGGAAGGGCTTTCTTGACCCATTTTCCAAAATCCGTTAACTCTTGCCCGGCGATCCCTTTTGGAAAAAACAGCGATGCCATGCTTTCCGCAGCATCGGCTTTTGTTTCTTTATTTTGAGGAACCACCACCACGGCAGACGGGGTGGCCGAGACATCCGTATTCAATCCATCTACGGTTGTTGTGGTGGTGGTTGTAGTTCTAACCTGTAGTTCAAAACCTTGTAATTCTTCACTGGTATACACGTACATTTCCGGCAACCGACCATGCACATTTTCGGCAACCACCCGTGTACGTTTCCGGCAACCCTGGGCTGTTTCAGGTTGCCGGTTTTGTACCTGGGTGGGTTCATTCAGGTTGCCGGTTTTGTACGTGGCTCTCGCCGTGGCGTCGGGTGACGGTGGCATGTCGGGCCTAATCGCCGCTCTGTCCGTCAGCATTTTTTCCAGCGCAGGAATGAGCGCAGGGATGTTGACGCACTGGTATAGCCTCCGGGTTCGCCGGATTTGGTCTTCCAGCAAAGATTCAAAGATCAGTTTGTTCGTCTTCAACGCCTTGCGCGCCGATTCCTGCTGACGCCGGTTCATGCCAAGTTCTTGCCGGTAGAATTCAGTGGTGACGCTAAACCAGTCGCCGCCGTTTGCGGAATACGCGCGTCTTTGCAAATAAATCATTCTGGAGAGGAGGAGGGCGCTCGTAGCGCCACCGGTGATGTCAACAAGCGCCCGGTGATAGGAAACCGGCTTGCCGAATAGCTGACGCACGATTTGGCTATCCATCTGCAAATCGTCAAGGTTCAGTGGATTCATCGCCAGAATAGTTTCTCCGACCAGATCCGCAAGGGCTTGCCCGATGCGATCGAGATTGATGCGGTAACTCACCATGCCGTGCGCTTTCTTTCCATCCGACGTTTTGTGCTTAACCTCCAGAAATTCCAGTTGGACCAGCAGCTTGCGAGACGTGTCTTGTTCATGCCGTGTCAACCCGGTTTCCATGGTCCAATGCTCGGCCTGCTTGTGAAACCAGCCGTCATTGGCCTTGACGCTCACACCTTTTTTTGTCCAGTAGATCATTTGGGACAACAGGATCGCGGCTTTGACTGAACCAACGATATGCGCGATGTTGCTGCTATAGCTGATCGGTCGATTGCGCTGCAGCAAGGGCCACATCTGGAAGAGTGCATTGCTACCGGCCATGCGACCCCCTGGCCTTGTTTCCAAAGCAGCGGCATAGGTAACGTACCGATATCAACATGGGCGTCATGCAGCAGTCTTTTTACCGGATGCTACGGATACTGGATGCGGCGCATGCGGCGCACAGTCAGGCAAGCTGTTGGCGTAGTCGTGCAACAACTCCGCAATGCGTTGGAAGTTCACTTTGATTTCAAGGAACGGCGGCATTCCTTGCTTCCGCTCGCTCAATAGACCAAATTCGCGCAAATTCCGACGTGCTGCGGATTGTTCCTTTGGCGTCAGTCCGGTTTCTTCTTCCCAAATATTGGCGTCGACAACGAACCAGCCGCCGCGCGCCGGTTCGAGATTGTCGGATAGTTGCGTGGCGTAACTCAGCATGAGTGCCGCCGTGATCGAGCCGGTAATTTTCTTGTAGACCTTATGAAAAACGATTGGCTGGTCGAGGATTTCCAGCAGGAACGCTTTATTGTTCCGCAGGTCGTTCAGAAAATCGCTGTTTGCGCAGTCCATGGCTGGCTCCGTGCGGGTTAGGTGAGGTGGGTGGCGCTTTGCCGATTGGGCACTCATTTGTTGCTCCCATCCGTTTCGTTGATCGCGCTATATAGCGAACTCAGCGGCCATTCCGAAAAGTCCAGATGCAGCGCCATATATCGTTGGCGTTCGTCCGGAATCGATTTGACCAGACGCTCCCAAGCGCCATAGACATTCATTGCGGTCTTGTGATCGAGCGTAGGCGTGCGCCCCATCCTTTTTGCGCCCAGCCGCGTACGTAACTGGTAAATATCCCGTTCGCTGAAGGTGAGGAAAAATCGCCGCATCATGGTGGGGGTCGCGTGGTTGGCAACGAAATACTCCAGAGTGCGCTGTTCTTCCTGCGCCATTTCGACCCGTGCGAAATTGATGTTGAGA
>JBIODP010000415.1:0-2090 GCA_044445195.1 Burkholderiales bacterium
GGTTTGCTTTCGGGCAGCCAGTTTGAAGAAATCGTGCGCGATGCGCTGGATGCCGACGCCAAACCCAAAAATCAACTTGCGGGTGGCGTTGACCGTCGCCGGGTCTTTGGCGTTCAAGAAGAACATCGATGCGGCTGTCCCGGGATTGAACGATTTTTTGCCCATCTTGCGAAGCAAATTGCGCATATTCATCGAGACGTCGCCAAAATCGATATCGACAGGACAAGGCGTCAAGCACTTATGGCATATCGTGCAGTGATCGGCAACATCTTCGAACTCTTCCCAATGCTTGATCGAAATGCCGCGCCGGGTTTGTTCTTCATACAGGAAAGCTTCCACCAACAGGGAAGTGGCAAGGATCTTGTTGCGCGGCGAATACAACAGATTCGCGCGCGGCACATGGGTCGCGCATACCGGTTTGCATTTGCCGCAGCGCAGACAATCCTTGACGCTATTGGCAATCGCGCCGATATCGCTTTGCTGCATGATCAGCGATTCATGCCCCATCAAACCGAACGACGGCGTGTAGGCGTTACGCAAGTCGGCGTCCAGTTCCGGCAAGTTCAGCAATTTGCCTTTGTTGAACCTGCCTTCGGGATCGATTCGCAACTTGTAGGCGCGGAAAGCGCCGATTTCCTCTTCGGTCAGGAATTGGAGCTTGGTAATGCCGATGCCGTGCTCGCCGGAAATCACGCCATCCAGCGACCGCGCCAGCGCCATGATGCGAGCCACTGCGGTATGCGCAACCTGCAGCATCTCATAATTGTCCGAATTGACCGGTATATTGGTATGCACATTGCCGTCTCCGGCGTGCATGTGCAAAGCCACGAAAACCCGGCTGCGCAACACCCGCTGGTGAATAGCGCTGCATTCTTCCACGATCAGTTTGAAAGCGCCGCCGCTGAAAATTTGCCGCAACTGCGCGCGCACTTCGACCTTCCACGACACGCGTATCGTGCGATCCTGGGCCAGATCGAACAGCGTGGCGTCAGGCTGTCGTTGCAACCGTTCCTCGAAAGTCGCAGTCAATTTCGACAGCCCCAATGCGATCAGTTCCGCTTTGGCGTCGCGCAACGGCATGTCCAGTTGCGCCAGCACGTAAGTCCAGCGCGCCCGCGTCTCCGCAATCAATTGCTCAGCCTGATTAACGCGGTCTTCCAGCAATTCGGCGGCGGAAATATCGACGCCTTCCACATCTTCGCTCTTGCCCAAAGGCAGGTTGCCTTTGGCAAAGAAATTGCCGAGTTCCGTCAGCAACTGCAGTTTATTCTGGATCGACAACTCGATGTTGATGCGCTCGATAGCATCGGTATATTCGCCCATGCGATTGAGCGGAATCACCACATCTTCATTAATCTTGAAAGCATTGGTGTGCTTGGAGATCGCTGCAGTGCGCGCGCGGTCCAGCCAGAATTTCTTGCGCGCCTCGGGGCTGATGGCGACGAAACCTTCGCCGACATGCTTGTTCGCCATGCGCACTACTTCGGAGGCCGCTTGGGCGACAGCGATATCGTCGTCGCCAACGATATCGCCGAACAATACCATTTTCGGCAATACCCCGCGTTTGGATTTGGTCGCGTATCCGACCGCCCGCAAATACCGTTCATCCAAATGCTCGAGACCGGCCAGAATCGCCCCGCCTTTTCGCGTTTCGGCGTCCAGATAGTCCTTGATTTCGACTATCGACGGGATCGCTTCGCGCGCCTGCCCGAAAAATTCCAGGCAAACGGTGCGGGTATGCCTGGGCATCTTGTGCAAAATCCAGCGCGCCGAAGTAATCAGGCCGTCGCAGCCTTCTTTCTGAATACCCGGCAAGCCGGCCAGAAATTTGTCGGTCACATCCTTGCCCAACCCCGCCTTGCGGAAAGTGCGGCCGGGGATTTCCAGTATTTCAGTTTTGAACGGCACGCCGGTCTTGCCTTTTTCGGCAGCATGGGTCCACTCAAGCCGGAATCTGGCAAGCGCCGCATCGTGAATCTTGCCCAGATTATGGTCAAGCCGCGTCACTTCAAGCCAGTCTCCGTTGGGGTCCACCATGCGCCAACTGGCGAGATTATCCAGCGCCGTTCCCCACAACACGGCCTTTTTAC
>JBIODP010000416.1:0-2090 GCA_044445195.1 Burkholderiales bacterium
ACGATGCCGCTGATCGCCGCAAAGCCGCCAAGCAGCGCGGCATTAGGCACGGCGCGACCGACATGCTTCAAGGCCAATTCAGTAGCCGGAACGGTGCATAGCCGATCTGCCCGGTAACCCTTGACGAACTCGCCGAGGCCCAGTTCATCAAAGCTGCGGGACGAGTTGATCAGGATAAAACCGTGCGCCGAAACGCCGGAAAACAGATCGACCTGATGCAGCAAGGTCGGATCCTGAATGATCAGTGCGTCCGGTTGCATGACCGGTTCGCGCAGCCGGATCTCCTTGTCGTCGATGCGGCAAAATGCCATCACCGGCGCGCCCATGCGCTCAGAGCCGAAGCTCGGAAATGCCTGTGCGTGCTTGCCTTCGAGAAAGGCCGCAACCGACAACATTTCCGCTGCTGAGACTACCCCTTGGCCACCCCGACCGTGAATTCGCGTCTGAAATAACATATTTCTTTCCTTTAGGACGAGCTAGCCAATTCTTTTAATAAATATGACTATTCAGCCGCTGGCGCGAGTGCGGAGTGCGTTTTGGCAAAAGAGAGCGTCTGTTGGTAATTCGATTTTTAGTATAGAACCGGACAAATCGCAAAACTTTGCGGTAGATCAATTTAATCCAATATTATGAAATGCAATCTCATAATATGAAATATTGGTATTTTGTAAGGGATCTCTTCTTTCCCTGCGATTACCGTATCGAGGCAGATGAATTAAGATGCAATGTTCGGTTAAGCTAAAGCGAATTGAATTGTCGGGTCATTCAGGGGCGGCAAATCCGGCAAGCCTTGCTCTTATTGAGCTATCTTACTGAACCATGCCCGCCCTGTAGACGCCGTACACTGTTGCTACCGCGACTAAAATGGAAAAGACGAGGGCAGCGAGACTTCCTCCGGTGGTCGGTTCGGCAGGCTGCGCTTCCTTCCAACCGGTCAGCATGGGTTTGATCAGGTTATTTTTTTTGAACCAGGTATAAAAGAAGACGGCAATCACATGCAGGCCCAGTAATATCAACAGCGCATCGGAGAGTTGATGATGCCACTCGGTCAGGTTATCCGACTGAGTTTTATCCACTAACGCAAACAGTGGCCCGTTGAAAGAAATGTCGTCATTGGCGAACAGGCCGGTGGCAGCTTGTGCGATCAGCAGGCCGAGCAGGCCAAACACAGCAAGCGCTCCTAACGGGTTGTGACCGACACCATGCCACCGGCCTTTCAGGTACGCTCGGATTTTGGCCGGCGAGGGGGCAAAATTCAGGAATCTGGAATGGGTCGAACCGACCATGCCCCAAGCCAGGCGGAATGCCAGCAGGCCAATAATCGCCAGTCCCGTCCTTCCATGCCACTCCATCCACTCGCCGCCAATTTTGGCGGTGACGATGGCAATGCAGACAGCCGGCGCCAGCAACCAGTGAAAAATGCGAAGCGGAAGATCCCACAGGTAGATGCGGGTTGTTGGTTGATCGATGGGGGAACGCATGCGGCTGACTTTCCTGATACCGTTACCAACCGGGTGCGCGGAACGCCACATCCGGCAATTGGCTTGCATTCCAACCGCCGCCCAGCGCCTTGATCAGCAGCACGTTGGCGCTCAGGCGCCGGTTGAGCAAGTCAACCGCTGTGCGTTCATTGTTCAATGCAGTAGTTTCAACCGTGATGACATCCAGATACGTGATAATGCCTGCCTTGTACTGGTTGTTGACGGTTAATTGTACCGAACGTCTGGATAGCTGTACGGCTTCGTCCTGTTTTTTTGCTTCCTGTTCGAGAATGCGGAGCGCTGCCACATTGTCTTCTACCTCTTGAAAGCCGGTAAGCACGGTTTGCCGGTAGTTGGCCACACTGGCATCGTAGGCGGCAATGGCCTGATCGCTCACTGCGCGCCGCGCGCCGCCGTCGAACAGGGTTTGCGCAAGCGCCGGCCCGACCGACCATAGCCGGTTGGGGAGGGAAATCCAGTGAGCCAGGCTATTGCTTTGGTAGCCTCCCTCTGCCGCCAGGGTAAGACTCGGGAAATAGGCGGCTTTGGCAACGCCGATCTGCGCATTTGCCGATGCCACCAGCCGCTCGGCGTTGGCAATATCCGGCC
>JBIODP010000417.1:0-2072 GCA_044445195.1 Burkholderiales bacterium
ATCGGCGAAATCTTGACGATGTTGCGCAAGATGCAGGGACGTTCATTGGCAACCATATATGTCCCGCTGATCGTCGTTCGTCTTTTGTTGATGATATGCGGCCGCCAGGAACTTTGGTCACGTCTAAGCGGAAATTTGGTCGTTGACACTAGCAAGCTTGAATCGGCCGGTTGGCGCCCCGCAATTGACACATATGCAGGTCTCCTCGAAATGATGCGTGCGCAAGGTGACAAAAAGCGCGCGCAATGATGAGACGAATATTGTAAGCGCGTTATGCTGCCAGAAATGTAGTGCGTCGCGACTCCTTGAATTGAATGTTTCAAACGCGACCCCTCTTCTTGTTACGCACGGAGGGCACTGCAGAGGGAGCGCTTTCATTGTCGCCGGCCTTGTGGGCTTTCTGGGTATCGAATTGAGCAAGAGCGTCCGCCGATAACGCATCCCGGCGTTTCTTATTGCACTTGGCTGTTTTGCCACGCGTGTAAGACGATCTTCTTCTTGCGCAATGCTGGAATTGAACAATTAATTGCGCGCGCGATATCGCAAATCGAGGCCACTCTCGCGGCCTGAATTTGCCTCCGCTGCGTCCACATGCCCGGCAGGCCGGCAAAGCCCGCGAGCAGGCCTTTCATAATCGCTGAAGCTGCCGATGAATTTCCAAGCCGAAAGAACAAATAAACACTAAGGCGATATGAAGGGGCACCAATACGCAAAGCAGCCAGCCCGGAACATTCTTGATGATGGTCCAGAAGCGGTTGCGAGCGCTGTGGTACATGGTGAAATCGCTTTCAGTCCCTGAAGTCGCACTACCGACATGACGCACGATCGCAGAATTCACCTGCATGCAGCGGCCGCCAAGAGGCCTGACGCGAAACGCGAGGTCGAGGTCCTCGATGTAACAATAGAACCTTTCATCGAACCCGCCCACGCGCGCGAACCATTTCGTTCGATACATCGCCGCCGCCGCGCATGGGCTGAATGCTTCGGTGTAGTCGGGGAGGGGCCTCACCGGCTGGCCGTATCCGCCCCTCCAAGGCACCCCAAAACATGAGTAGCAGTCGCCGGCACCGTCGATAATGTTGCCGTCAGTCGCGCTAAGCTGAAGCGATCCGAACATTACGGCATCGGGATGGCTGTTCGCAGCGCGAAAAAGCGCCTCAAGCCAGCCTGGCTCCGGAAAGGCGTCGGGATTGAGCAAAACGACAAATGGCGCGGCGCAGCTCTTTGCACCTAAATTGCAGCCCGCCGCAAAGCCGACATTCTCCTCCGCGTGAACGACCATAAACCGGTCGTCGGCTGGGACATATCGAAGTGAGCCGTCTGTCGATGCGTTGTCAACGATCCTGATTTCAAAATCGGTTTTATTCTGCGCCAATAGAGCAGTCATACAGCGGTGCAGATTTTCGCCCGCATTGAAATTAGCAATGACAATCCGCGCCCCAACCATTTACGAACTGTATTGCCATAGGTCCACATGAGCAAATTGCAGGGGTGTACTACCCGAACTGGCCAAGAGGTTTGCGTGGCCTGGCGACCGCGACGGTTTTGTGGTTGTCGGAGTTTTGTGGAGCGGAATACCGGTCAAGACCCTTTGTCTAGTCGCAAGTCATTCTTGCAATTTCAACAAATTAAGATGGAGCGTCGGGGAGAGCCCGAACAGTGATGATGCGCTCTGCATTGGCTTTGCGAGTGGTTACCTGAATTTTTCAGATAAATCGCCGGGCTCGCGTCGGCGGAACGAAAATGGAAAGCTTGAGCGGCGTAGCTGTGGCTTGCGGCGACGCAACGACTCCAGCGTAAACACAATCTGGCGAGCTTGCCGCCAGAGCAAATGCTCGTAACGGCTGAGGCGGTCAAGGCCGAAAGTCGGATGATTTGCCAGGCGCAAGAAGCAGTCGGCAATATTGGTTTTTAAATCGGTTTTGATCCGCTCTCCTTCTGCGGCGTATGCTTGCGGTGCCGGTCGCAAGGATAAAGAAGGGCACTCCAAAATATCTGTTATCCCGACGACAGAGGTATTTGAAGGCCGCGCGTCATATTGGCAAGGGTTCTCGGTTGCAGATTCGAATAGA
>JBIODP010000418.1:0-2063 GCA_044445195.1 Burkholderiales bacterium
CCTCGATATTGCCGGCGTCGCTGATCTTCACGTTCACGTTCTCCAGTCCCAGGCCTTCCAGATTGGCTTTTCGGCCCGTGGCATACAGCACTGTATCGGCTTCGATCGCAGCGCCATCGGTAAGCCGAAGCTGCAGGCCGCTGGGTCCCTTGGTAATGGACTGCACGTTGACGCCAAACCGCAGGTCAACGCCGGTCTTGCCGATTTCGCTGGCCGCGTGGGCGCGGATGTCGTCGTCGAAGCCGCGCAGAAACAGGGGGCCGCGGTATAACTGGGTTACCCGGGCGCCCAGACCATTGAAAATGCCGGCAAATTCTACCGCAATATAGCCGCCGCCGACGATGGCCAGACGCTTGGGAAATTGGTCAAGATCGAATACCTCGTTGGAACTGATGACAAGGTCGCTGCCGGGGAATGGGGGAATAGCAGGCCAGCCGCCAGTCGCTATCAGTATCTTTTCTGCAGTATAGTGCTGCTGGCAGACAGCCACCGTATTGGCATCGATGATCCGAGCACGGCCCTTGATCACATCAGCCTTCACCCCCGTCAACAGATTTTCGTAGATCCCGTTGAGGCGGTCTATTTCAGCTTTCTTGTTGTCGCGCAGGGTTGCCCAGTTAAAATCGGGAATGTCGCTATTCCAGCCAAAGTTTTGGGCATCCTTAAAGGCTTTGCCGAATTCGGAAGCGTAGACGTACAGTTTTTTCGGCACGCAGCCCACGTTGACGCAAGTGCCTCCCAGGTAACGGTCTTCTGCGACCGCAACCCTGGCTCCAAAACCGGCCGCCATGCGTGCTGCCCTTACCCCACCCGAACCGGCGCCGATCACGAACAGATCGTAATCAAAATTTCTCACAGTGTGTTCCTCCAAAACATTTGCTCATCAAGCAAATGTTTTCAATGGTAAAGCACTTGCTTTACCATATCAACCTACCCTGTCAGAAACTTGGAAACTATCGATTTGTTACCGGATTGCCACTGGGTGCGGCTGGCTCGACAACTGGCGTCCCCTTAGCCGCAAGCGCGAGCGCCAGGGTAGCCGCCGAAGGATTAAGACTGTCAACCATCGAACTTGGCATGAGGATCGTGGCGCCGCGTTCCTTGGTGGTCTCATAAATAATGTTCATTGCCCGAAGCTGCAACGCCACAGGATGACCGGCGTAAATCTCAGCCGCTTCGACAAATTTCCCCGCAATCGTGGCTTCGGCCGAACCGAGGATAACCCGCGCCTGTTTCTCGCGCTCAGCCTGAGCCTGGCGCGACATGGCGTCTTGCAAGGCCTCGGGGATCGCCACATCGCGAATTTCAACCGAACTCACCGAGATGCCCCAGGGAGCGGTTTTCTGAGCGATCACAAGCTTTAATTGCTCATCGGCCTCCTTGCGATCGGATAACAGCGCTGCCAGCATCGAAGAGCCGATCATCTCGCGCAATGAAGTCTGCGCAACACGATCGATGGCCTCCATGTAATTGGTGATGGCCAAAGCCGCCTTTTCGGCATCGTGAACATGCCAGAAAATGATCGCGTCGACATTGACCGGAACCGTGTCCCTGGTCAGGGCCTGCTCTGCGTTAAAGGCGGTAGTCTGGATGCGGCAGTCGATGACTGCGGCCACATTGTCGATAACCGGGATGATGACGAACATGCCCGCACCCTTGACGCTTTGCAGTTTTCCCATCCTCAGAATCACGAACTTCTGCCAAACATTGGCCATCTTTAGTGAAGCGGCAATGATAGCCGCAGCGACGAAAAACACGAACGCCAGAGTCGGATGCACCAAAGCACCGACCACAAAACCGGTAAGAATGCAGGCAGATACCAAAAATGCCGTGATCGGATTCATCGTTATTCCTTCCGGCAATAAGTTACAAGAACAAGAGTTTAAAAATACCCTCCGGTATGGCTTGCGTCTGTGCGCTACCGCACAGAAGTAAGAACGCAAAGAATGCGGCGTAAACGTAGCAGATAAGAATAGCGGTTCTGGCTGGAATGGTCGAGATCGGCCCAGACATCGGCCCATACATGCCGTGAAAACATCCAAGGATTTAGTGCAAGTCATTGC
>JBIODP010000419.1:0-2063 GCA_044445195.1 Burkholderiales bacterium
CGGATCATGCAGAACATGAAACGCATGTCCAAGGACGAAGCCTATCGGCTGGAAATCGCCAAGCGGCTGTCCTGATGGCCTTCTTGCCTGTCGGCACAAATCCACAACATTCGGGGAATTCCCGGTGTTTTTCGGCGGTTTTTGCCCTCGTTGGCATGCACCCAAAGTGAACCCCGAATTTTTTCGGTGTTCGCAAGACCAATGCGAACGTCACTCTTCGTAGCTTGTCGGGGGTGAGCGGCACGTTGCATAGCGGCTTCTATACAAATTTCCACATTTTTTCGGCCTCTGTTGGTTCGGTATAGCCATTGCTATACCGCCGTAAAGCCAGTGCCAGTGCCATTTTTCGCGATTTTTTTGGGTGCGCTGCATACCATGCGTAGTGTCTGATTCAAATTTTGCGGGTTCGGGCGCGGCCCGACTGCTCAACTCATGTCTGATGCTCATTTCGGCCGCGGCGCTCACAACGCGCGTTGTCCGGCGCAAAATGCGCGATTCTTGCCGCATTTCTGCACGCGCTGCGCGATCCGAAATGGCGGCATGATCGGCTGCCAGTTTCACGCGGCAAGCCGGCGTCCATTGCTCATTCGGATCACGCCGGCGCACACGCGAACGGGCAACGGAATGGGGAAATTTTATATACTGAATTTGTGCAGGAGGACATGATGAAGGCTCGCAAACTCACACGGCAACAGCGGCAAGATGCGGTCAGACAATCACTGGCCAGCTCGGCAATAGAAGGCTTTGAACCGGATGCCGAATATCTTGCATTGCTCGACCGTTACATCAGCGGCGAATTGACGATTGCGCAGGTGAGCGCAGTGACCGATGCGCAATTCGGCATCACGCACAAGACTGCCCGTGCTGTGCGCACATGATGGCCTGGCTATGCCTTTGCGTGGACCTTTTCTGACTGACAATAAAACAAAAACGGACGCCGAAGCGTCCGTTTTGTTTCATGCCAAAAACCGGACAATTTCTTGTCCTGATTAAGTCTTGCTATTAGAACACGTGCTTGACGCCCAATGCCCAAGTGGTGGCGGATTCGCCAGCAAGCAAGCCAGAACCGGTGAAGTTCGAAGCGCCGTCCAGGAACGGTTGATATGCGCCGTTGTTGTCGTTGCTCAGCTTGCTGACCCAGACGCCGATGTTGGTGCGCTTGGACAATGCATAGTCGTAACCCAGAGTGATCAGCTTGGCGCCCGAGTTGACCAGGATGCCGTTGTCGCCTGCACGGGTGTAGGAGAACATGATGTCGCCTTGACCGAGCTGATAGCTGATTGGAATTTCCCAAGCAGTACGCGATACGCTGGTGCTGGTGGTGCCGGCAACGTTGCCGGAAACAGCCGCACGGGTGGCGCGATCCAATTGCAGGCCGAGCTTCAAGCCCATAGGCAGAATGTAGTAGCCGGCAAAACGGAGTTGCCTGTCATCGAGGCCTGCTGCAGGACGGCCTTCAGCGGTCACGTTTCTGTAAGCCAAAGTTGCGTAGATCGGACCGTTGGCATACGTACCTTGCAAGAACCATTCGCGGCCATCGCTGTAATTGCCTGGAGCGCCTGCAGTTGCAACTTGAGTACCTTCCGTGGTGGCGCCGCCGCTTGCGGAGAGGCCAATGCGACCAACAAATCCGCTCATGTTAGGCGAGATGTACTGGATCGAGTTCGGGCGACGCGATGCGCCGTCCAGATAGGCGCCGTTACCATATTGATCCAGGATCGACGTGACGGCATTTGTCGAGTCGGCGCGGAGGTAAACGACGCATATCCGGCACCACCGGCAGGGTTCACCCATTCCGTCAGGAGACCAACCGTCCCCATCCAAGTATGCTTGCCGAGAGTAGCCTGACCCCAGCTGCCCTTGAGGCCGACATAGGTGTCGCCGTTGGTCAAACCGTTGGCTACCGCGCCAGCGGCACTGCCAACATCCGTATTAACGCGGTTTTCCATGTAGAAAATCGCCGAGTTGCCGCCGCCCAGATCTTCTGTTCCCGTCAAGAAAAAGCGAGAGTCGAAATCGTCGTCAACACGGAATTCATTCGACATATTGCGGGCTGTGTTACC
>JBIODP010000420.1:0-2062 GCA_044445195.1 Burkholderiales bacterium
GGATAGAGTGTCAGATCGAGCTTGGGCGGCCGTTGTTCGATGGCGCACAAGATCAAATGTTTGATGGCATCGAAACCGATGACGCCCAATCCGATGGCCTGTTTAATTGCACGCTCGACCTCGTTGATCGTGAACAGCTCCAATAGTCGCAAGACCTGGATATATTCCTTGCGGCCACGGTTTCCCATGCGGGCTTCGAGCAAGCGGCGCAAACGTTCAAATGCGCCGGGCAAGACCCAATTCTCCAACGGCGCTGCCTGGTCGAGTGCGCGTGGCTTCTTCTCCAGGAGCGCCAGGTAATGCAGCGGGTTGTAAATGAATTGTTCTTTGCCGTAGCTGCGCGCATGGCATGCAATGATCTCACCGCCATGGCAAATGTCGACGCGGTCCACGTAACCTTTGACCAGCACGTCGCGGTGACCGTACTGGGTTGGCACCGAGTAATCGTTGGTCCGATAACGCACCAGCGACAGCGATGACACGCTGGTTGACACCTTGTGGCAGGCATCGAAGGCAGCATGGGGCAACGCCCTCAATGCGGCCTGGTCACGCTTGAAGCGTTCGGCGATGGTTTCGGTTTGGCCACGCAGTTTGGCTCGCTGGCGCTTGATGCAACCATCAAGCAGCTTGGCATTCAAGGCGTTAAAGTCATCGGCGATCGGCAGCGGGACCATGAAGTGTCGGCGGCTGTAACCGACCAGACCTTCGACATTACCTTTGTCGTTGCCTTTGGCAGGCCGCCCGAATTTATCCTCGAACAGGTAGTGGCTTTGCAGCTCGGCAAATGCCTTGGTGCGCTTGCGTTGATCATCACCAAGTATCTTGGCCACGGCAATCTTGGTGTTGTCGTACAAGATGGATTGCGGCACACCGCCCAGAAATGCTAAGGCAGCGATATGCCCGTCCAGAAAGGATTCGGTATCTTCCGTCGGATAGGCTTTGACGAAGCAGGCATCCGAATGCGGCAGGTCGAGGCAGAAATAATGAAAGCGCACCTTCTTGCCGCCAATATAGCCATCGGCTTCGCCAAAATCGACCTGGGCATGACCGGGCCGGTGTGCCAGGGGCATGAACATTTCCTTCTGGCGGGTAGCAACCTTGAAAACATAATTGCGCACGATGGTGTAGCCGCCGGTGAAACCATGTTCATCGCGCAGCCGTTCCAGAATGCGGATCGCGGTGTGGCGCTGTTTGGCATGAACCAGCTTATCGGCTTCGAGAATGGCATCGATGATGCCGGTGAAGCCCGCAAGTTTGGGTGAAATGGGTTCGCTCTTGCGCTGGTAACCCGGCGGTACAGCGAATTGACAGATCTTCTTGACAGTCTTGCGATGGATGCCGAAGAGGCGAGCGGTTTCCCGCTCGCTGTGCTTGTCGATCATCACGGCGCGTCTGACTTTGACGTAGAGTTCCACTGAGTACATCCTTTCCGCCTTTCCTTTGCCTCAATCGGCATCAGAATATAGGCTTTGGACTGGTACACTTTTATTCCGCGATTTCCGCGAAATCAAGTGCGTTTCAGTGGTACATTTTTACACCGCTATTTATATCGAAAAATCGAATCAACAACATTCGAGCCAAAATGAGGTTTGCAGTCTCAATAGCAAAATGTTCATCGCGCGTTGTAGAACCCATGCGTTCATGGAACTCCGGCAACCACTGTAACGCGAGCTTTGACAAAGGCAATCGCTTGGTCAGATATTGTTTCAGGTTCCCCACTTCACGGTCGTGACGCCTTGCCTCGTCAGGCCCCGAAACTTGATTGCCACGAAGCCGAAACGGTGAAAATGAGAGCTCATGGCCATGCCACCGCTGCGAAAATTCTTCGACCCGTTTTTGAATCTCAGCAATTTGCGGTCGCTGTGCATCGAGTGACGCGACACATGCTTGCTGAAGAAGTGATGTCGCTAAGGATACCGTGTCGAAAAAGTCTTTTTTAGCATTCCCGAGTCGTGTTTGCTGAAGGCGAGTGAGTCGTTCATCAGCCGGAACTTGGAGCTTGACCACCCCGATCGCTGACACGTCGCCCTCTCTGAACGATTTCAGCTGTCTAATATAAAAA
>JBIODP010000421.1:0-2056 GCA_044445195.1 Burkholderiales bacterium
ATCCAATGAAGTTCGGGCAGGATGCGCATGACGACAATAGCCAGAGGTAATGAGCCCGTCTACTAGCAGACGCTCTCTTTTCTAAAACGCACTCCGCACTCGCGCCAGCGGCTGATATGTACCATACCGAAAACTTATTCTGTTGCGGTGCTGGACGGCGTCAAATTTTTCATCGATACTGGAAATTATTTGGCACCGGAGCGATTTGCATGAAGTCTCCCAAGATATTTGGCGTGGGTTTGTCCCGAACCGGCACGACCAGTCTGCATGTGGCGCTGCTGCGGCTAGGGTATGCTTCGGTCCATTATCCGCTTGATGCCGCTGCCTGTTGGCTCGCGGGGAATTTTTCGGCGCATGATCCTTTGGCTGAGTTCGATGCCTGCCTCGATATTCCCACCTCGGTATATTTTCGCGAATTGGACAAGGCTTATCCTGGATCGCGTTTTATTCTGACGATCCGCAACGAAGACCATTGGGCGGCCAGCATCGAAAAATTGCATGCCAGACTTCCCCCGCCTTCCCCCCATACGCAATTGCGGGACATGGTCAGGTTGGTGACCTATGGAACGCACTATTTTCATCCGGAGCGGTATCGGCGTATTTTTAACGAGCACAATGACGCGGTGCGGGAATACTTCCGAACCAGACCGGAGTCGCTGCTGGTGATGGATGTCTCGGCAGGGGAAGGGTGGAATAAGCTGTGTCCGTTTCTTGGCATACCGGTTCCGGCTGGCGGCTTTCCAAGCTTGAGTTCTCCTGAAATCGGATGGCTTTCGTCAGTCAGCCGGCATGAACTCGACTCCAGGCGCGCTGCTCTGGAACATTTTCTGTCAGAATCCCAATTTGAGTGTTAGGGTCGACCACCCTGTTGCCATATGAAACTTTTTTCTTGAATAGCATGTTGCCTATGAATGAATCCAGTTTTGGTAATCCATCTTCGCCTGTCTCGCCGGCCCGCAGGCTTACTCAAGGCCCGATCGTCACTGAAGACATGCTGGAAGGTTCGGATGGGAAAAATATCAATGGCCCTGCGCTCATCCTTGCGCCGGAGTGGTTGCCGCAACGCCTGGGCCGTTTCTACCTTTACTTTGCGCATCATCGGGGACGTTATATCCGGTTGGCCTACGCCGACCGCGTGGAGGGCCCGTGGACGGTCCATCGGCCCGGCACGCTGCAACTTGCGAACGCGACCGGATGCCGCGATCATATCGCTTCGCCCGATGTTCATATAGATCATGCGAACAAGAAGATCTATATGTTCTTTCATGGTGTAGAAGCCGGCGGCGATAGGCAGTCTACGTTCCTGGCAAGCTCGCGTGACGGTGTGCATTTTGAGGCTGGCGAGGCGTTGATCGACAACTTTTATCTTCGCATGGTTCAATGGAGAAATACGTGGATCGGCATGGCCAAGGGTGGCGTCATGTATCGGTCGGACGCCGGCTTCGGCAATTTGCGCCAGTTGACAGAACCCGCTTTCCCGATGAAACACCGGCTAGCCAATGCGCCAGGCGATGTTCGGCATGTCGCCTTGCAGGTCGCAGGCGATGAACTGCACATCTATTTCACCCGAATCGGCGACAAGCCGGAACGTATTTTCAGGGCGCGCATCGATCTGCTCCTGCCGCCGGAAAATTGGCATGCCAAAAATATCGAACCGGTGCTGGCGCCGAGCATGGAATGGGAAGGCGCAGATCTGACGCCGAACGAGTCGCAGCCGGGGGCCTCGACAGGCCGCGAGAATGCGGTGCGGGATCCCGCGATATTCGTCCACGATGCGCGCACCTATCTTCTTTATAGCGTGGCTGGCGAGTCCGGCATCGGCATCGCCGAGATCATGCCGAATGGATGGAGCGCTCAAGGCAGCGATCGGCCGAAGCCACACAAACCCGGCGTGCTGATATCGGCCAAACTGCCGAACCCAAGCAATCTTGCTATGGATACAGTCTATTTTAATACCATCAATCGGCTTGCGCAGCCTGGGAATCTGGATGCTCAAATGGCTGTCATCGACAGAGACAGACCGCCGCTGAAGCGGATCTACGTCATGGGTTGCGGG
>JBIODP010000422.1:0-2054 GCA_044445195.1 Burkholderiales bacterium
ATATATAAGCGAGGGAATGCGAATGGTTTTAAACCGCAGTTTGCAAGGGGTTGGTTTATTAGTTGCCAAAATCACATCGATCGCATTCATGTCAAGTCTTGCCACCGGTTGCGGAGTGATGGCGGCGCCATGCCGTGTCACTTCTGCCGCCCTCAAGATGGTTCCTCTGGTTGGCCATGTTGCAGCAGTTCCTACTGATGCTTGTGCCGCTGTTATCGATCCTTGACCATTAAACAATGGGCAATCCAGCCTTTAGCCATCGTTATATGAACAGTATGATGCCGTATAAAATGCATGCGAATACTGATTGCAAGTTAGGCGCGACGAATATCCAAAGTAGTTTTTATATTGCTTCTGTGTATTCTTTGCCGTTAAGACTTCACCTTTCCAATTGGAAATGATCAATATGGAAGCAGCAGGACAACGAAGCAATCACTGGATTTTCAACCAAAATTTGAAATCCGCGCCGCGTTTGGCAGTTCGCTTGTTGCAGGTGGGTTTTCGTTCGATCTCATTTCTTGCCGCGATGTTTTGCGGCTCGTCGGCGCTGGCAGTCGGCTTTACAGATCTGCATGTCCAATCGGCGCTCGGCCAGCCCCTGCGCGCGCAGATCGGGCTGGTCGGTAGCGAGGGTAACGATACCCATAACCGATGTTTCAAAGCCAAGGTGAGGTCTCTCGAAGACACATCTCTTGGCGCTATCGGTATCGACGTCAAAAATGATGGGGCAGTGGCGACTATCGTTCTTTCAACCACGCAAATGATCAACGAACCCGCTGTCACGCTCAGTGTGGAATATATTTGCGAGTCGCAGTCGCGGCGCGATTACCAGATTTTGCTGGATCTTCCGATAGACCTCGCGGTTAACGCGCCCTCTCCTTCGATCGATAACCATAACATTGAAGCTTTGCAGTCTTCGCCCGGAACTGCCACTGCCGTTGTCCAATCCGGCAGCAAGCCAAAAAAGAGTCGGCGCCATCACCGGGCCGCTGAATCCAGCGCAGCGGACGAGCACGCCCGGCTGCAACCTGCTACGACGCGCGAATCTAACGAGAAGCCCGCCAAAAAATCGTCGTCCGTGGCGCCCCGGAGCGTATTGCGGCTCGGGCGCGACAACAGCGTTGACGAAAATCTGAATGGCGTCGAAGGCATGCATTTGGCCCTGACTCATAGTTTGTTTGGCAAGTTGACAACGACTGAAGCCAGAAATGCGGAGCCGGCACAGGCAGCCCCGGCAGGGTCCGAAGCGCCGGCTCGTGACGCAGCGGGTCAACCGACAGCGAACGTCAATACGCCGCTTCAAGCTGCTAATCCGCAGATCGAGGAGTTGCAGACAAAAATTCGCGTCCTTGAAGCGGAAACTGCAGAACTTCGAAAAGTGAACGCCAGACATCTGACCGCTTTGGCGGCTGCACCAAAAAATCAAGGTTCCAATCAAGGCTCAACCAGCAGCTTGCTATATCTGTATTTTCTGTTGTTTGCGTGCGTTGCTGCGATCGCTTGGCTGGTATGGCGAACCAGGCAGATTCAATCTGAAATCGGCCATGCGTCGTGGAGCAGGATCGTGCCCGAACCTGAGTCGATCGAGGAGCTTGAGAGAAAACATGCGGAGGCCGTCGCGGATGAATTTCAGGGGCATGAAGAACCCTTTCCGGATCACAAAAAAGCCGTTACCTCCGAAAAAGTTTCAAGTGTCTCAACGACCGCCACGTTGCCGGTCGCCGCTCCTGCCGACCATCCATTGCAACCAGATTCCCCACCGGCTGTCTCGGAAGAGCTTCGCGAAAACGACTACAAATTCTATACCAACGCACGGTCGTCCCTGCCTAACGCAGAGGAAATATTAGACGAAATACAGCAGGCGGAATTCTGGATGGATATGCAGCAGCCGCAGAGGGCCATCGACATTCTGGAATCGACCTCAAGCGTCGAGCGTCCGAGTTCGCCATTGCCGTGGCTTTATTTATTCGATCTGTACCGCCTGGTCGGCAGCAAGGAGAAATACGAAGAACTGACCGGCCGTTTTGAACATATATTCAACGGCAAAGTGGCTC
>JBIODP010000423.1:0-2052 GCA_044445195.1 Burkholderiales bacterium
GAATGCACCGATGCTGCGATTGCGCGCACCAAGCTGATTTGGTGGCGCAAAGAAATAAACGCGATGCAAGCCGGCAATCCTACCCATCCAGCGACCCGAGCCTTGCAGCCGCATTTGCAGGCGTACGCGATTGAAAGCAAATATCTGCTGGCAATTGTCGACGGCATGGAAATGGACCTCGACCAAAATCGCTATCTGGACTTTGCCGGGCTGCAACGTTATTGCTGGCACGTGGCAAGCGTTGTCGGCATTTTATCGGCTGGCATTTTCGGTTCCACCCGTGCGGAAACATTGCAATATGCGGAAAAACTCGGCCTGGCTTTTCAGTTGACGAACATCATCCGCGATGTCGGCGAAGATGCGCGCAAAGGACGCATCTACCTGCCGGTCAATGAACTGCAACAGTTCAATGTAACGGCGGCGGATATCCTGAACGCGCGGCACAGTGAAAATTTCGAAAAACTGATGGCATTTCAGATAGAACGCGCGCAAGCGACGTATGACGCCGCGCTTGCCCTGCTGCCTGCCGAAGACCGTCGCGCGCAACGCCCGGGGCTGATCATGGCGGCGATCTACCGCTCGATCCTGACTGAAATCGAAAGCGACGGCTACCATGTATTGAACCAGCGCATTTCGCTCACGCCGATCCGCAAGCTATGGCTGGCGTGGAAAACCTATGTTCGCGGCTAAATTGCCGAATACCGTGCCAAACGCGCAATCGCCCAGGGTTGCGGTGGTAGGCGCAGGCTGGGCCGGTTGCGCCGCTGCTGTCGAACTTGCCAGGGCTGGTCGCCTGGTTACGTTATTCGAAAGCACCCGCACGCTCGGCGGGCGGGCACGCGGCGTTCCGCTGGATGGCTGGTTGCTAGACAACGGCCAGCACATCCTGCTTGGCGCCTACCGCGACAGTCTGGCGCTGATGCAAGCTGTAGGCATCGACACCGACGACGCGCTGCTGCGGCTGCCGCTGCAAATGCGCTATCCGCCAGGCTGCGGCGGCATGGACTTCGTCGCCCCAAGCCTTCCCGCGCCGTTGCATATGCTGGCGGCCTTGCTCACGGCAAAGGGATTGACGAAAGCGGACAAGCTCGCTCTCGCCCGTTTTTTCACTGCTGCGCGCTGGATGGAATGGCGGATGAACCAGGAGTGCAGCGTCGCTGAATTGCTTGAACGCTTCGATCAAACCGCACTGCTTATTAAACTGATGTGGCGGCCTTTATGCCTCGCCGCATTGAATACGCCGCCGGAACGGGCATCGGCCCAAGTGTTTTTGAATGTGATGCGCGATACGCTGGGCGCCCGTCGCGCCGCATCGGAGATGCTGCTGCCACGCGTCAATCTGACCGAACTGTTCCCGCAGCATGCGGCCCGCTTCATCCGGCAACATCAAGGCAGTATCTGCACCGGCGCCAGCGTTAGCGCGATAAGCCAAAGTGGCAACGGCTGGCGTTTGACCTTTGCCGGCGACGATGCCACCCCGGCAACCGCCACGCATAATGAGCATAATAAGGTTGACAATCATCATGATTTCGATGGTGTCGTACTGGCAACGCCCGTGTCTCACACAGCCGGCTTGCTGGATGGTTTGATCGACACCGGTGCGCTGAAGGGATTTACCTATGAGCCCATTACCACCTGCTACCTGCGTTACCCGCCTGCCACCCGCCTGACGCAACCTTTTTTTGCGTTAATCGACAACGCCGCTGCGTCGGAATGGGGGCAATTCGTATTTGACCGCGGCCAACTCGACCACACGCATGCAGGATTGCTCTCGGTAGTGGTCAGCGCGGCGAGCGCCGCTGCCGAACAAGACCAAAAGACGCTGGCCGGCGCCATCGCGGCGCAACTGGCTAAAGCGTTGCAGATGCCGCCATTGGCGCAACCGGTCTGGAGCAAAGTCATCTCGGAGAAGCGCGCTACCTTTTCCTGCACGCCGGGCTTGACCCGGCCGGAAAACGCCAGCGGCTTGCCCGGACTGGCGATTGCCGGCGATTACACCGCCAGCGATTATCCGGCGACGCTCGAAGCGGCAGTGCGTAGCGGCTTGCAGGC
>JBIODP010000424.1:0-2051 GCA_044445195.1 Burkholderiales bacterium
ATCGCGGCGGACGTCGCGGCGATGGGCGATGCATTGAAATTGTTGATCGGCGGCCCGGCACATTGGTATGCGCTTGGCTTTGGAGTCATTTCCCTGATTCTGCAAATATTCGTTCCATACATTCGGTATGTGCATGTGTTGAAATGGCTGACCCTGGCGTTGTTCGCGTATGTCGGCATCGTTTTCGTCGTGCAAATACCGCGGGGTGTGGTGCTGGAAAAGACTTTCTTTCCGAAGCTGTCCTGGGATGCCGCTCTCATCACGACTGTGGTCGCGGTATTCGGCACCACCATCAGCCCCTATTTATTTTTCTGGCAGGCGTCACAAGAAGTTGAAGACCAACTGGGCGATCCGCAGGCAAGGCCGATCAAGAATGCACCGGACCAGGCCAGCGCCAATTTTCACCGCATCAAAATCGATACCGTGATTGGCATGGGATTTTCCAATATCGTGGCCTTTTTTATCGTCCTGACTACGGCAATCACGCTCAACCTGCATGGCGTGACGGATATCCGGACATCGGCACAGGCGGCATCGGCATTGCGTCCGATTGCCGGACAGTTTGCGTTTTACCTGTTTAGTGCAGGAATTATCGGCGCCGGTTTCCTGGCCGTCCCGGTGCTGGCCGGATCGGCCGCCTATGCCATGGCGGGCGCATTTCGGTGGAAAAACAGCCTGGCGCTGAAGCCGGTCATGGCGAAGCGATTTTACGGCATCATTGCCGTTGCGACCTTGATCGGCGTCGTGCTTTGTTTCACGCCGATCGATCCAATCAAAGCGCTTTACTGGAGCGCGGTCATCAACGGCGTCATCTCCGTTCCCATCATGGTCGTGATGATGTTGATGGCGTCGCGAGCTGACGTGATGGGACGCTTCGTCATTCGTCCTCATTTGAGGTGGCTAGGCTGGGGCGGAACCCTGGTAATGACGATCGCCGTTGCCGGCATGTTCTGGTCGCTCGGCAAATGAGTTCTCGCCCAAGCCGCACTCGGCTCGACCCGCAAAGGAGATGCGACGGCAAGACAAAACCAGTCGATGCTCTCAGGTCCCGCAAGCAAAGAGGCGCACGAATTGTGATATCGGCGGCGCTGGCGAGCGTGTTTTTAATGATATTGCTTCTGGCCGTACATTAAGGCTTTTTATGAACAACAGCAATACCGATATACACCCCGCTAGTTCGGATGGGCCGAAACAATCCGCGTCGCCGACACTTGATCCGATCGGCCAGAATACGGATTCCATCCTGGCGTTTTACATGCGCGAAGAACGAAATATCACGTTTTCCCAGCGCCTACTTGAATCCGTCGGCGGTGCACTAGGAAGTCCTTTGGGGCTTGGTGTGATATTAATGTGTATCGTTTTGTGGATTTTAGCGAACGTCCTGGCCAAGCATCTTGGTATCACGACCTTCGATCCGCCGCCATTTTCCTGGCTGCAAGGGGCAATCGGACTGGGCGCACTGATCACCACGATCGTGGTGCTGGTCAAGCAAAATCGCTTGGCCAAGATGGAAGAGCGACGCGCGCATCTGGAATTGCAAGTCAATTTGCTGACCGAACAGAAAGCCACCAAAATAATCAATTTATTGGAGGAATTGCGGCACGACTTACCAATGATCGAGGATCGGCATGATGCGGAAGCGACTGCATTTCAGCTACCAACAGACCCGGAATCGGTACTCGCCGTTCTGGATGACAGGCTCGATACAGGATCACCAAAGAACGAGAAATTGTTGCGTCGCTGAAACAGAGGTCGGCTTCGTTCGCTGCCGCACTGAGTCCGTCACATAAATTCGGTATTCTTTGACGACGTGCATAGCATGTGAACTATGGACAGATATCATGAAACACTGGCACTGGAATTTCCCACTACCAAATTGTTTGCGCTTCGCGCTGCTGACGACAGCGGTAGCGTTTCTCGGAGCCTGCTCGTCGCTGCCGCCGCCGCAAATCCAGATCTTTCCGACGACCCCCGGCGGGCCTCCCGGACGCCGTGCCGGCAATCCGCCAGGCACACCGGGAACGCCCGGAACCCCCGGCACGGCGTCCGGG
>JBIODP010000425.1:0-2050 GCA_044445195.1 Burkholderiales bacterium
ACCATGAATACCGGACAGCAACTCGACGGCACGGCCCCTTCGCAGGAAGCCCTTGGCGGCAAACCCGGCACGGCACAGGAAAATACCGCCGCCGCCCCATTGCTGCAATACCCGGAAGATGCCCTGTTAATTGTCCCGGTCCGTAATATGGTGCTGTTTCCCGGGCTGATCATGCCGATTACCATAGGCCGGGAAAGCACGATTGCCGCCGCCCAGGAAGCGGTACGCAACAATCGCAAGATAGGCGTGTTGCTGCAGCGCGACCCTCATGCCGCCAGTCCCGTCTTCGATGAACTTTATCATATCGGCACCGTTGCCAGCATCCTGCGTTACGTGACGGCAAAGGACGGCGCGCATCATCTCATTTGCCAGGGCGAGCAACGTTTTCGGTTGCTTGAGCTGTTGGATGGTTACCCCTTTCCACTCGCCCGTGTCGAACTTTTCAAGGAAGTCGATACGGCAAGCGTCGGCATAGAGGCGCGAATGTTGCAGTTAAAAAAATGCGCCATGGAAATCCTGAATCTGATGCCGCAGGCGCCGGAAGAGCTGACCGCATCGCTGGATAACATCGCATCGCCATCGACTTTGGCCGATTTTATTGCAGGCCTGATGGATCTGAAGCCGGAAGAGAAACAGGACGTGCTGGAAAGCCTGGATTTGCAGGCCAGGCTGGACAAGGTATTGGCATTTCTGATGCATCGTCTGGAGGTCATGCATGTCAGCCAGGACATCAGCCAGAAAACCAGGCAAAGATTTGAAGAGCAGCAACGCGAGATATTGCTGCGTGAACAAATGAAAACCATCCAGAAACAACTGGGCGAAACCGGCGACGATACGAAAGAAACGGCGGAACTGGATGCAGCGATCGGCAAAGCCGGGATGCCGGAGGAAGTTGAAAAACAGGCCAGAAAGGAACTCAAAAGACTGGAGCGCATGCCAGACTCGGCTGGCGAGTACGCGATGCTGCGGACCTATCTCGACTGGCTGATCGAATTACCTTGGTCGGTTGTCACCGAGGATCGGATAGATATCGCCGAAGCCCGCCAAATTCTGGACGACGATCATTACGGGCTGCAAAAGATCAAGCGCCGCATTCTCGAATATCTTGCCGTACGAAAACTCAATCCTCATGGAAAGAGTCCCATATTGTGCTTTGTCGGACCGCCCGGCGTAGGCAAGACATCGCTCGGTCACAGCATTGCCAAGGCCACCGGACGCAAATTTGTGCGGATCAGCATGGGCGGCGTTCACGACGAAGCTGAAATTCGCGGTCATCGCCGCACATACATAGGCGCGCTGCCGGGTAACGTCATACAAGCCATCCGCAAGGCCGGCGCAAAGAATTGCGTGATGATGCTGGACGAAGTGGACAAGCTTGGGGCCAGTGCGCATGGCGACCCTTCGTCGGCGCTGCAGTGCCAGATCGCCGACGCAGCAATCCATGCCATTATCGGCGACTACACGCGCGAAGCCGGCGTACGCAATCTGGAGCGCGAAATCGGCAGTGTATTTCGCCATTCTGCGATGCGTATCGCCGAAGGTGAGGCAACGCAAGTGCAAATCGACGCCGGCGACTTGCAAGCGATACTCGGCCCATCGAAATTCGAAAGCGAACTTGCCATGCGCACCAGCGTGCCGGGCGTGGCAACCGGGTTGGCCTGGACGCCGGTGGGCGGCGACATCCTGTTCATCGAAGCCAGCCGCACACCTGGGAACGGCAGGCTCATCCTCACCGGTCAACTCGGCGACGTGATGAAAGAAAGCGCGCAGGCGGCGCTGACGCTGCTGAAGGCGCATTCGGCCCAGCTCAATATAGCCGCCGACCTGTTCGAACACAGCGATATTCATGTGCATGTGCCGGCCGGCGCCATCCCCAAGGACGGCCCCAGCGCCGGCGTGGCGATGTTCATCGCGCTGGCGTCGCTGTTCACCGACCGCAAGGTGCGCACCGACACCGCGATGACAGGCGAAATCAGCCTGCGCGGCTTGGTGCTGCCGGTGGGCGGGATCAAAGAAAAGGTGCTCGCGGCGATGCGCGCCGGCATCAGCC
>JBIODP010000426.1:0-2038 GCA_044445195.1 Burkholderiales bacterium
CCGACGTACCCCAATACAAGGCCTTGCCGCGTGTAATCATGTCGCTCATCGCCCACACGGTTTCCTCGATCGGCGTGTGCGGATCGGGGCGGTGGCAATACACGAGATCGACGTAATCGAGTTGCAGGCGCTTGAGCGAACCGTCGATGGCATTCAACAGATATTTGCGGTTCAGGGTATTGACCTGATTCGGACCTTTGGTGATGCCCCAATAGAATTTGGTCGATACCACGTAGCCGAGGCGCGGCCATTTCAATTCCTTGATTGCATTGCCCATCAGCTCTTCCGATTGACCGCCGGCGTAAATTTCGGCATTGTCGAAAAAATTGACGCCGGCATCGAATGCAGCCGCCATTAATTCGGACGCTGCATGGCGATTCAATTGATTGCCGTAGGTGACCCATGAGCCGAACGAGAGTTCGCTGACCTGCAGGCCGGAACGGCCTAGTCGTCTGTATTCCATTTGCGTGACCTCTAATAAATGAACGCTTGAGGCTGGATAGTATCGCTCAATCTGAATAAATTGGCTGCCTGGTGTAATGTTGCACTTTCGAAGCAGGCACCGTGGGACAAGTGCTTGGCGCGAATCAATGAATAACCGTGGAAATTCATGAACCCTCTGTCTGCAATAAAAAACGCATTTCCCGCCATTTCGCTCACTGAAGACGATGTGCGCTATGGCTTGCAATTATCGGTGTCGGTCGCGATTGCCTACCTGATCCCGTGGGTGCTCAATTTGCCGGAAGGTTTTTGGGCCGTCATGAGCGCATTGATCGTGATGCGCTCGCGTACCGGCTCAACCCTTGGCGAGGGCTGGGGCCGCTTCAAGGGAACCCTGGCCGGCACGCTGGCCGGATTGTTCGGCGTCTGGCTGTTCTCACTGGGTATGTTGACGACATCGGTGACGCTCGGCGTGATCGCTGCGATGGCGTTCGTTGCCGGGATCGTCCCGGCATTGCGCAGTGCGCCGATCACCGCGTTGATCATCTTGTCGAGCGGCGGTATCGTCGGGCAATCTGCATGGCAGGTGGCAGGCTTGCGCATCGCGGAAATCGCCATCGGAATCGGCGTGAGTTTGGCGGTTACCTTGCTTACCGCCGGTTCCCGCTCCGCTGCACATTTCGACCGCAGTATTGCCGGCCTGTTGACGGATATTGGCGAACAGACGCGGCACGCTTTGTCGGGAAGCGGAAGAGCCGTCGACGACAAGGAAGAAGCAGGAAGGCAGATCAAGGTGCGCCTTGGCCGTCTGGCATTGTTGGCCGCCAGCGCCGATACCGAGCATGGACTTCCAATGGCGAAGAAAAATGGGTCGAAAGTCGCTCAACAATATCGACGCAGCGCCCGCCTGGTCGCCCGTATCGCACAGGACGCGGCGTTGTTCGAACGGGTTTTCGATTTGGCGCCGGAACTGCAGGCCGATCCGGTCTGGAACAGGGTTGCCGATGCGGTTCCGCTGGCACTGGCATCCGTCACGACACCACGCGAAGGTCAGCAAAATGTGTTGGCGTCATTGCTGAGCTGCCTATCTGTCGATACAGACGCGTCGGCGACGACCGAGCGCCTGCATCGATTGCTGGAAGCTCCGGTCAGACTACTGGCGGCAGATATTCAGTTATTGCTTCGGCTTCGCCAAGCTTGACGAGTTCTTCCGGAGTGACGGGAGCTTCCTTGTCCTTGATCAGTTTGCGCAGGAACGGGATCAGCACCACCAGGATGACGCCAATGCCGATTGTGCCCCAGCCCAGTTGGGAAAACAGGCTCGAATACGCAGGGTTGGTCGACAGCGCCGCGCTGGCGCTTGGTTCCGGAATGCTAGAGGCCAGATCCTTGGCGAATAGAGACGCGATTCCCGTCAACAGCATCCAGCTGCCCATCATCACGCCTTGATACTGGCGCGGCGCCAGGCGGCCGATCATGGCGTAGCCGACCGGCGAAATCAGCAATTCACCGACGCTCTGGAAAACGTAAAAAGTGAAAAGCCACACGAAAGCCACCATGCCTTTATTGTCTGCCAGCAGGATGCCGAGCGGCAGCG
>JBIODP010000427.1:0-2029 GCA_044445195.1 Burkholderiales bacterium
CATCATGAAACAAGCGGCGAGCGAGCAATTTCTCATAGCCGTGCGGCGAGTGCTCGAAGGTCATATTTACGTGTCGGAGGCCGTCGGCAACAATATGATTCAAAAATTCGCCGGCGGTACCGCGACTCTGTCGACCAATCCGATCGACCGATTGAGCAACCGTGAATTGCAGATCATGCACATGATCGGCAAGGGTATGAGCACGCGGGAAATGGCCGATACGCTGCATCTGAGCATCAAGACGGTTGAATCGCATCGGCAGCGTATCAAGCGAAAGCTGAATCTGAGGACGGGCATGCAACTAGTTCAGTATGCGGTCATGGGTTTCTCCACTCCGGATGCATCGAACAGCGCGTGATTTTGCAGGCTATGTTTTGATATTCGTCGCAACCCATGTGGCAAAGGCCTGCAAAAAGCTCTGTAGGAATTTTCGAGTTCCATCGTTGACAAGCTTGCCGTTCGCATCGAACAGCTTGTCCGCCCCGCCGACTTGACGATTGATTGAACCCTTTCTGAGACTGCCGACGATAACAGCGACGTCACGTGCCTTATCCATTTCTCGACCTCCTCTGAACAGGTTGCAACGATGAACCGCCGTCCCAGTTCGCCTACGGCGATATAGCGCGTGCTCCGAAATCGCAGAACTAGTTGGGCCGCACGCCCGCGTCTTTCATCGCCTCAAGCCGCACAAAATCAACGGCGCCGATGTCCTGTTCGAGTGCGGCCATTTCCATGCCATCGCCCGTCACCTCGATCATGAAGCGCTTGGCCACAATCGCGGTGATTTCGCCGTGCTTCGATTTATTATCATACTTTTCATGCACAGTTCGGCCGGCAACCGTCGCATTTCTTTCATAGCCCGAATCGCTTTCCGAACTCGTGTTCTGAGCCACCGAACTGGCTAGATCCAGCAGCCCGGATACTCCAGACATATCAGAGATTTTCATCACCGCGCGCGCGCCTGTTTGGTCTTGATAGTCGGCGGAAGCTGAAGATCCCTTGACCCCCAGAGCCTGTTGGCTGCTGCCTTGGGCATCGGTGCGCTGCAGTCCCGGCAATTCACTCGGCAACATGTCCTCCAGCGCATGGAAGTCGACGGGGTCGACGCGTCGGCTGCCGCCCATCGCGCCGCCGAGGGCGGTCAGCATTCCGGCCGTTGCCGCAGCTGCATTTTGTGGTGGGTTGCCGGCGTCGGTGCCCGCGCCCGAAGCCGTTGATGTCGCAGCCGGCGCAGTTCCGGCATTTTGTTGCTGTTCTATTTTCTTTCCGGCCTCGGCTAGATTATTGATGGCCGCACTCAGCCCGTCCTTACCTTTCTGATCCGTTCCCAACATTCCACCGATGACGTTGCCGGCTGCGGCGGCAGCCTGCTGTTGCCGTTCTTCCCGGGTCATCGTGACGCCCGGCAATTGGCCGTAGCCGCCAAAACCGCCCGTCGCCCTGCTGAACACGCCCACAAGAACGCCAATGAGAATCGTGCAAATGACCACCGCCGCGGTGTAGCCCGTCGCCTTCTCGCGTGCGCTTTTCATCAATAACGGCAAGCCAAGATAAAGGAGGTAAATGCCGTAGATGCCTGCTATCAACTGAAGCAGCGTGCCGAATCCGCCCAACAAGCCGAATACGGAACCTACCCACGCCGGCGTAAAGGCATAAGCGGCTGTCTTCATCGCCTGACGTTGATCCCGTACGCCTGCAAACGTGGGCGCCAAGGCGTTGATGATCAGCGCGACAAGAAACAAGCCGAGCAGGCCGAAACCGAAGCTCACCAGCGCGATCGTCAATCCGTTCACCAGTGGCGTGCGGAACGCACCCCCGAAAGGCATGCTCACGCCGATGAGGGACATGCGGACGAATGATATGAGAGCCGACAGCCCGGTCAAGGGCATCACGTAGCCGGTGTACAGCTGAACAATCGATGTGGATTCGGGCGCGATGACCGGCCATTCGGTCTTAGGGGTCAACAGAATGTTCTTGATTCGCTCAATGATGCCCGGCAGTTGACTCGTCGCGCTCGCCCATGCCGCCG
>JBIODP010000428.1:0-2029 GCA_044445195.1 Burkholderiales bacterium
GGCGAAATCAGCCTGCGCGGGCTGGTGTTGCCGGTAGGCGGCATTAAGGAAAAAGTACTTGCCGCATTACGTGCCGGCATCAAAACCGTATTGTTGCCTGATCGCAATAAGAAAGATCTGGAAGATATCCCGGAGGATGCACGCCGCCAACTACAATTCATCTGGCTCAAGACGGTCGACGATGCGCTGGCTGCCGCCATGATCAGCCAAGGCGAAACAGCGATTTTGCCGCATTAATTCGTAACTATTCAGCCGCCCAGTTCAAAGAGTTCAAAGTTCAAAGGGGTCCAAAGTTCAAAGGGGTCAGCCTCGCTTAATTTACAAGGATAGACATGCCACGCCGCCCCCGAATTAAACTCGCCGATATACCTCAGCATCTTGTGCAACGAGGTGTCAATCGAGAGCCATGCTTTTTTGCCGAGGAAGACTATCACTGTTACCTCCATTGGCTTGAAGAAGCGGCTGCCGATTGGCGCTGCGCGATTCATGCGTACGTACTTATGACCAATCATGTGCATCTGCTGGTGACACCTGAGACGCCGGAGGGGCTGGCCAAGCTGATGCAATCGGTCGGCAGGCGGTATGTGCAGTATATCAATCGTGTCTACCGGCGTAGCGGCACGTTATGGGAAGGGCGTTTCAAATCCAGTGCGATTCAGACTGAAGAGTATCTGTTGCTGTGCCAGCGCTATATTGAACTCAATCCGGTCAGGGCAGGCATGGTAAACGACCCGGCGCAATACCGCTGGTCGAGCTATCGGCATAACGGATTGGGACAGGATGAACGGCGCTTGACGCATCACGCGCTATACGAGTCGCTGGGGCAAGATCATGTTTCCCGGCTATCGGCATATCGGGAATTGTTTCGCAGCGAGTTGGATGACGAGGCGATGGCTGATATTCGATCGGCATTGCTGCAAGGGCAGCCGCTAGGCAGCGAGAAATTCAAAGAGGCAATTAGTTCGGCAACCGGTGTGCGCCGCATGAGGCTGCAGAGAGGAAGACCAGTGAAAAAGCCTGAAACAATCCACGCCGAAGATCAAGCGGGTTTCGGGTTTTGACGGAGTCATCAATGAAAACGATTGCGATGCTGACCCCATTGGTTAATAACTATTCCGCACTCGCGCCAGTGGCTGAATAGTTACGTATCGTTAAAATTCCGCTTGCCTTGTGGCTTGTAACATTATTTTATTGTCTCGATACGTTGCATTGCCTGCGCTGCCGTGACGATTGGAATGTGTTGAAACTCTTTGAGCGTGAGCAAGTCGTCATCGCCTGATACGATCAGATCGGCATGCGCCGCCAGAGCGCAGGCGAGCACAGCATCATCATCGGGATCACGGCATACCGGCAGGGGCAAAGGCGGCGCAGCGACCATTTCCGCCAAGGCGTGCAATTCACTCAAAAGTCGTTCAGGCGTGCGTGTGGTTCGCTGGAGAATGGCTGCAAACTTCCGGCGTGCGATCACTTCGGCAAACTCATCGAACAATGTGCGGCTCATCATCAGTTCGATCGTTCCGGTGCGGACTTGATTGAGCAGCGTATGCGGTGCGCCATGCCACAGCAAACCGGACAGTAGCACATTTGTATCAATGACGATCCGCACGCTGTCGCCGTTCCTCGCGTGCCGCTTTGACTTCGGTATTGATTTCTTCCATCGACATCGGTGTGCTATCTGCTGCTGCCACTTCATCGGCCACTGTCAGCAGATAGTCGGCGGCTTGTTGCCTGCGTAGCGCGTTCGACAGCAAACGATCAAGTGCCTGCGGTGTGAGCAACCCGGCTGCCTGCGCTGCTTGCACGGTGGCATCGGGCAATTCAATCTGAATCTTGATCATGGAAATTCCTTTCAACATCAAAGGGGTCAGCTTTGCTTAATTTCCAAAGATAGACATGCCACGCCGCCCTCGAATTAAACTCGCCGATATGCCTCAGTATTTTGTGCAGGTAAATTGTATAACATATTGTTTCGAAACGGATTTCTTAAATAAGACATCCATTTGCGAATTATTGGCGCAGTCCTTTTTAA
>JBIODP010000429.1:0-2025 GCA_044445195.1 Burkholderiales bacterium
GCCTTCGACGCCGCGCATCGCCACGCGGATCAGGCTGTCCGCAAGGAGAATCAGGCATTTTACGAATACATGGTGCCTATCGTCAAAGGTTGGTCGACTGAAATGGCGATCGATGTTGCCTCGACCGGCGTGCAAATTCACGGCGGCATGGGTTTTATCGAAGAGACCGGCGCAGCCCAGTATTATCGCGATGCGCGCATCCTGACTATCTATGAGGGCACGACGGCGGTTCAGGCAAACGACCTGATCGGCCGCAAGACTGTGCGCGACGGCGGGGCGACCGCTAATCGCATTCTGTCCCAGGTCCGTAAGACCGAAGCCGATTTAACGGTGTCGGCATCGGAGGACCTGAGGGCGATCGCCAAGCAATTGGCGCTGGGAGCCAACGCGCTTGAGGAAGTGGTCGGTTATGTTCTCGCTAACGCAAAGTCCGATATCAAGGCAGTGTTCGCCGGCAGTGTGCTCTACCTGAAGCTCGCTGGCGTTGTGCTGGGCGGCTGGCAAATGGCGCGAGCAGCATTGATTGCCGAACAGAAGCTTAAGGCTTGCGAAGGCGATGCCAGGTTTTATGCGGCCAAGATTGCTACCGCGCGTTTCTTTGCAGAGCATATCCTGGTGCGAGCCAGTGCCTATCGGACAGCGATCATCGACGGTAGCGTAGGCGTGCTTGCTCTGGATGAGGATCAATTCTGATTCGGAGTTGGCAAAGTCCGTAATGCATAGCGTTAACCATAGGCGCCGCCGGTAAAAATCAGGTCGAATGAGCGCGATAGCACGAAAATCAATCCTGACGCTCCGCCGGCCAGGGTCAGCACCAGTATCACCGCGAGCAGCCAGTTCGATTCGGATTGGCTGCCCGAAGCGGGATTGAATTCGGCATCCCATTTAGCGTCCGGCGTCAGACCCAGAACCAATGCCTCCAGCAATCCGACCAGGATCGATACGACCAGCGGGCTAATAAGGAACATCGAAAAAACCGGCGCCAGGCCGGCTCCGGCAACGACCCCAATAGCGGACAGCGGCAGGCTGGCAAAATGTATCCAGCCCCAGAGGTCGCGTCGGCCATTTAGATAAAAGCGATGCAACCCGATGCCGCCGAGCAGCGCAGCCAGCAGGGTGGCGATGGTTTTGTTTTTATGGCGAGACGTCATGTTGCATCAATCTATGAAGGTAAGGGAAGTGAGTATCGTCTAAAATGGCGCGATTTGCAGGTTATCCGTAACTTTAGCTTGCAGGATTGCTCATATTTAGGCTATAATTTGCGGCTTTTTCCGTGTTCGAACACTTTTTGGAAATATTATGGTCGTTATTCGTTTAGCTCGTGGAGGCGCCAAGAAGCGCCCGTTTTTCAACATCGTAGCAACCGATTCGCGCAATCGCCGCGATGGACGCTTCATTGAGCGTATTGGATTTTATAATCCGGTCGCTGCCGGTGCAGAAGAGTCCTTCCGCATTGTGCAAGATCGTCTGGCTTATTGGCAAGGTGTTGGCGCGCAGTTGTCGCCGACCGTCGCGCGCCTGGTCAGTAGCTCCGGCAAAAAAGCGGTTGCTTAAGTGTTGCATGCAGATAAGTTGCAACTGAGTAAGTTGCAGCTTTGCTGGTAAGCAAGTTTGTCGCACCATAATGCCTCGGGGGTGTCGATCCCCACGGATTTGGTGGTGGTAGGGTATGTGTCTGGCGCCTACGGCCTGAATGGCTGGATACGAATCAAACCCTATTCGGCCGATGCAGATGCGCTGTTGCATGCAAAAACGTGGTGGCTGGGTAATCCCGAGCTGCCGCAGCAATTGCGCGACGTAGACATGATGCAGGCAAAAAATCACAGCGGAGACGTTGTGGCGCAGTTGGTGGGGGTAGCCGGGCGGGATGCGGCAGAGGCGTTGAAGGGAACTGCCGTGCAGATTTCGCGCAGACACTTCCCCGCGCTGTCGGATAACGAATTTTATTGGGTCGATTTGATCGGCCTGGAAGTTGAGAATTTGCAGGGCGAACGCCTGGGCGTAGTCGAGGGCATGATGGACAAC
>JBIODP010000430.1:0-2021 GCA_044445195.1 Burkholderiales bacterium
AGGATAAATCCGACCGCATTATGACCGTACCACCACTGTATCATCGCGTCCTGCACGCCTGAGTAGGCGGAATACGATTTCGTCAGCGAGACCGGCATGCTGGCGCCGTTGACCACATGCAATATGGTAACGGCAATGATGTAGGAGGCGAAAAACCAGTTCGCCACATAAATATGCTTGACCTTGCGCTTGATCAGCGTGCCGAAGAACACTATTGCGTAAGATATCCACACCACCGCAATCAGGATCGTGATCGGCCATTCCAGCTCCGCATATTCCTTGCCGCGTGTGAATCCCAGCGGCAGCGTGACCGCAGCCAGCACGATCACCAGTTGCCAGCCCCAGAACGTAAACGCCGCCAGCTTGTCCGAAAACAGCCGTACCTGGCAGGTGCGCTGCACGACGTAATAAGACGTCGCAAACAGGCCGCATATGCCGAAAGCGAAAATAACCGCATTCGTATGCAAAGGCCGCAAACGACCGTACGTCAGCCACGGTATATTTAAATTGAGCGCCGGCCACGCCAGCTGGGCTGCAATGATGACCCCCATCAGCATCCCCACCACGCCCCACAATACCGTCGCGATGGTGAACTGCTTGACGATCCTGTAATTGTAGTTTAGCTCTTTATCCACAAAATGATCTCCCGAAATTGCGACGACGATGTTAACAACAAAAGCCGATTTCGGGTAATACTACCGCCTCCTCTATTCAGGAAAATAGCACGCAGTATTACCCTCTTTGTTACCAGTCAGTTTGGGCTGCTAATTAAATAAAAGTTTTTGAAACTTTGGCTAATGGCCGAATGCTCAGAAACGGTAACCGACGCCCAGCCCCACCAGTACCGGATCAACCTGCACGTTGCTGATTAACGCGCCGTCAGCAAAAACGTTGCTGCGGATACGCGCATATTTCACATCGAGGTTGAGCGACAGGTTTTTGTCAATCTTGTAATCGATCCCGGCCTGTGCTGCCAGACCCCAGGTGTCATGGTCGAGACTGCCGTGACCGCCCAGCAGACTCACGCTGGAGATATTGGTGTAGTTGATGCCCGCGCCGACATAGGGACTGCATTGGCCGTCTGGCATGAAATGGTATTGCGCAGTCAGAATTGGCGGCAATGCCTTGAAGGAACCGATGTTGCCATTATCAAGGCCAACATCCAGTTTTTGCGGATAAGTCAGGATCAACTCCGCAGCTATATTTTTCGTGAAAAAGTAAGAAACATCGAATTCTGGAAATGTTTTATTCTGGACACTCAAACGGTCCGAAGCACCGACGCCACCGACCTGGTCGGAATTGTTAGCCGGCGCAATGTTGACGGCGCGCACGCGCAACAGCCACGGGCTTTCCTGGGCCATCGCATTATTCGCGATAAATCCTGCGGCTGTCATAGCCAATACCAATGCCATCTTTTTCATGGTGATACTCCTTCGTTTATTGTCGATGAAAATGCCTGGATTTGCAAAGCAAAAGAGCGCACTTACCCTTCCTTTTTGCTGCTCCGATTGTCATAACAGTAAGGGATCGGCCCAATCAGGGATATTGGACCTTGGTCTAATGTGTGGCGTATTTGGTACTATTCATCGCACCGGGCCGCCGTTGCCGTCTGCGCTATAGCGGTTCTGAGTGCTAGCGGTCCCGGCCTGCGCTCAGCAGACCGACCCGGTCGGTCAGCCGCACCAATTCGGCCAGCGACCGCACTTTCATCTTCGTCATTACCCTGGCACGATGAACCTTGATGGTCTTTTCCACCGTGCCCAACTCCGCCGCCACCTGTTTGTTCATCTTTCCTTCCACCACCAGGGCCAGCACTTCGCGCTCGCGCGGAGTAAGGTTGGCTATCCGTTCCAGGATGCCGTCGCGCTCCTCGCGGTCCCGATGCAACTGACGGTTCTTCTCGACAGCGATGCGGACCGCACGCAGCAGCTTGTCGCCGTCGACAGGCTTGGTAAGGAAATCGGCGGCGCCGAATTTCATGGCCTGAACGCCGGTGTCGAGGTCGCCATGGCCGGTAAGAA
>JBIODP010000431.1:0-2016 GCA_044445195.1 Burkholderiales bacterium
CTGCTGGTCCTGCCATTGTATATACCCATATTGATTTTCGGCGCCGGGGCGGTGGGGGCGCAGGTCAGCGGACTTGGCGCAAGCGCTTATTTACTGTTGTTAGGTAGCGGATTGGCGGCGGCGGCGGCATTGACACCTTGGGCGGCATCGGCGGCGTTACGCATTGCGCTGGAATAATTTTTTGACCTATTTTTAGTAGAATGGCAGAAGTCGCTCGGGTTCGAACAGGCGATATGGTAATAACGATGATGATAATGAAATCGCAATACATTTCTGTGGAGTAATATTACAGTGGCCAAGCTAAATCATAATCTTTCTCCCGCGCGCAAAGCCGGCGTCATCCATTGGTTTAAGTATGCGTCGCCGCAGATGTTCTTTCCGATTGCCGGCAAGGCCATTCCTTTTTTTGCCGTTCCGGCGCTGCTTTTGTGTGCGCTCGGCTTCTACCTTGGATATTTCGTCGCTCCGACCGACGCCCAGCAGCACGACTCCTACCGTATCATTTACTTGCATGTCGGCGCGGCATGGATGTCGATGTTCCTTTACCTGGTCATGGCGTTTTGGGCCGGTATCGGGTTGATCATGAATACCCGCTTGTCTTCCATGCTGGCGAGTTCCCTGGCACCGACCGGCGCCATGTTCACCTTTTTGGCGTTGTGGACCGGCGCGCTGTGGGGCCGGCCGACTTGGGGCGCATGGTGGGTATGGGATGCGCGCCTGACCTCGGAACTGATTTTGCTATTCCTCTATATCGGTTTCATGGCGTTGCAGGCATCCATCGACGAACCGCGCCGCGCCGACAAGGCGGGCGCGATACTGGCGCTGGTCGGCGTGGTCAATATCCCGATCATCTATTTTTCCGTGAAATGGTGGAATACGTTGCACCAAGGTTCATCCGTAAGCTTTAGCAACACCGCGCCCAAAATGGCATTGCTCATGAAGCTTCCGATGCTCATCTTCGCATTAGGTTTTTGGGCGTACGCGTTCGCCGTGGTTTTCATGCGGCTGCGCAACATTATGCTGGAACGAGAACGGCATACCGACTGGGTTAAGGAATACTTGGAGAAAACAGCATGATTTGGGATAGTTGGAGCGATTTTTTCGCGATGGGTGGTTACGCGCTTTATGTATGGGGCTCGATTATCGTGGTAGCCGGACTCATGCTGGGCGAAGTCTTATTATTGACGATGCACCGGAAAGCCATTCTTCGGCAACTGAGGGGTTCGCGCAGGCCGCCGGGCCCACATTCCATGCATCGTAAAGGAGCAGCGCATGAAAACGCGGTATAAACGTCTCATCCTGGTGGGTGGGGGACTTGCGGCACTGGGTGTGTCGGCATGGCTGATATTGTCGGCATTCCAGAAAAATCTGGTTTTTTTCTTTACGCCGACGCAAATTTTTGCAGGAGAGGCGCCGCATAACCATAGTTTCCGGATTGGCGGCATGGTGGAGAAGGGCAGTTTGGTGCATCAGCCTGACGGCTTGACCTGGACTTTCATGGTGACCGACACGGCACGTAAAATTCCGGTAAGCTACAAGGGAATCCTGCCCGATCTGTTCAAGGAAGGCAAAGGGGTGGTCGCCGAAGGAAAACTGGGCAGCGACAACATTTTTGCAGCGGAACAGGTATTGGCCAAACATGATGAAAACTACATGCCGCCGGATGCCGCCTATGCGCTGAAAAAGGGCAAAGAGGCAAACGAAGCCAATCGGCAGATAGGCGCGACCGTCGTCGGCGCCGCAAACAATAGCGCAAAAGGTGTCAAATGATTCCAGAACTTGGTAATTTTTCCGTCATGATCGCACTGTGCCTGGCACTGGTGCAAAGCATTATTCCCATTGCCGGGTCGTTCCGTGGCAATACGCGATGGATGGCGGTGGCCCGGCCTGCGGCTACCGGGCAATGCGTGTTCTCGACGTTTGCATTCTGCTGCCTGGTCTATTCGTTCGTCACCAATGATTTCTCGGTGGCTTATGTGGCCTCCAATTCAAACTCCTTGTTGCCGGTATATTATC
>JBIODP010000432.1:0-2001 GCA_044445195.1 Burkholderiales bacterium
ATGGTCAAACTCCACACGAAATCCCCCGCCAGGCTGTCCCCGCAATGCGCCACCGTATCGGCCTCGACGAATCCGGGTTGAGTCACATCCCATACCCCGGCCTGAATGGGGATATATGCTTCTTGAGCAACGTACCCGGCTTGGTGCCGGACAACCCCTTGCGCCCGGCCTTGGCGCGAATCGGCTTGAGCAAGCGATCAATCGTTGCCGCCGAGATCGAGTCCAGCAGGGCGAGCGTATCCTCTGACAGCGGATGGAAACTGGTCTCGTAGTGCGGCAGCCACAGCGGTAATGCCGCCTTGAGCCGTTTGCTGCACAACTGGTCGGAGGCCATCCAGATCGTGCGCAATGTCTCAACCAGCTCGGGCGTGTCATAGCGTGAGACCGGGCCGGGTTTGCGCGTGCCGCTCTTGCTACGCTTGTGTTTGGCGCTCAATAGCCGTAACGCATGCTTGCGGTGATAACCGCAGACCGCACAAAATTCATCCAGGATGGCGCTTTTGACTGATTTGCCAGCACGCCGGTAGCGTGCCCGTATCGCCTCAAGATAGGCGCATCGTTCTTGTTTCCCCATGTTAGATTACCCTTGTTGTTTCGGTAACCTTTAATTTGAGGCAACGATCCCTCTTTGAGACTACTCTCGGTAACTTTTATCTTGAGTCAATTCGGACTGAAAAAAGGGTTTTGACGGGCGCGGTTATTTATGTATAATTCGCGCCTTCGCAAAAAACCGCCCAGAAATTACAATAGTTATCGAGGTTGTTATGTACGCAGTCATTAAAACCGGTGGTAAGCAATATCGTGTTACTTCCGGCGAAACCCTGAAGATCGAGACCATTCCCGGCGACGTGGGCAGCCCCGTCGTGCTGGACAAGGTGCTGATGGTCGCTGACGGCGACAAGCTGTCGGTCGGCAAGCCTTTGCTGACCGGCGCCTCCGTGAAAGGGACTATCGTTTCGCACGGTCGCGGCGACAAGATCCGCATCTTCAAGATGCGCCGCCGCAAGCACTACCAGAAGAATCAAGGTCATCGTCAAAACTACACCGAGATCCGCATCGACGGCATCTCTGCAAAATAGTAAATCTGGGCGAAATAAGATAAGGAGCAACCAGCATGGCATCAAAAAAAGGCGGCGGCAGTACCAGTAACGGACGCGACTCACACTCAAAACGACTGGGCGTGAAGAGCTACGGCGGCGAGCTGATCAATGCAGGCAGCATCATAGTGCGCCAGCGCGGCACTGAATTCCACCCCGGCGAAAACGTCGGCATGGGCAAGGATCACACCCTGTTTGCCAAGATCACCGGAAAAGTGGTGTTCGCTATCAAGGGCGCGCAAAAGCGTAGAACTGTTTCCATCGTAGCCGCGGCCTAGTAATCCCCTCAGGCAAGCGCTACTTTGACCGAATCAGCCCTATCGCAAGGTAGGGCTTTTTTATTTATAGAACAAAAATCGTAGGTCGGTTAGCGCAGCGCACATCCGTTCGTAGTGAGGTATCGAACCATGACGGATGATCGAAGCCCAATCACCCTTCGATACCTCAGGGCGAACGGAGTTGAAGAAAAAATGAAATTCATAGACGAATCCAAGATCGAAGTATTTGCCGGCAATGGCGGCAACGGCGCGGCCAGCTTTCGCCGCGAGAAATACATCGAGAAGGGCGGCCCGGACGGCGGGGACGGCGGACGCGGCGGCAGCGTGTTCGCGCAAGCGGATCGCAACATCAATACGCTGGTGGACTATCGCTTCGCGCGCATTCACCGCGCAAAGAACGGCGAACCGGGGCGCGGCGCGGATTGCTACGGCAAGGGCGCGGACGACATCGTGCTGCGCATGCCGGTCGGCACCGTGATCACCGACATCAACAGCGGCGAAGTGGTTGCCGACCTCGCCCACGATGGCGAAAAAGTCTTGCTGGCGCAGGGCGGCAAAGGCGGCCTGGGCAACATCCATTTCAAATCCAGCACCAACCGCGCGCCAAGACAATGCACCCCCGGCAC
>JBIODP010000433.1:0-1998 GCA_044445195.1 Burkholderiales bacterium
CAACAAGGCATTTGCCAATTGGCTGAAACGCAATGTCAAACCGCACAAAGTGCCGGGTTACGCATCGGTCGTTCTATCGCTGAAAAAAACCGGAGTCCCTCCCGGCGACGCCACTGCCGCGCAAATGGATGCCGTCGCCGATCTGGCCGACCGTTATAGCTTTGGCGAGTTGCGCGTGACCCACGAGCAGAATCTGGTGCTGGCCGACGTCAGGCAAGCCGCCTTGTACGACCTGTGGGAAGAAGCGAAGGCGCACGGCTTGGCCACGCCCAATATCGGCTTGCTGACCGATCTGATCTGCTGCCCCGGCGGCGACTTTTGCTCACTGGCCAACGCCAAGTCGATCCCAATCGCCGAAGCGATTGCCGAACGCTTCGATAATCTTGATTTTCAACATGAGATCGGCGAACTCGATATTAACATCTCCGGTTGCATCAATGCCTGCGGCCATCATCATATCGGCCACATCGGCATACTCGGCGTCGACAAGGACGGCTCCGAGTGGTATCAGGTATCCATCGGCGGCGCACAGGGTAACGATACTACGATCGGCAAGATCATTGGGCCATCGTTTTCAGCGCACCAAATGCCGGAAGTCGTCGATCGTCTGTTGCAGGTCTATCTGCGCGAACGAATTGAAGACGAACGCTTCATCGACACGGTGCGCCGAATCGGCGTGGCGCCTTTTAAAGAATATGTTTACGCCACGCAGATCAAGATCGATTCGCTGGTAGGGGAAGACGCTTATGTATAAAATTATCAGAAACAGACAGGTCGTCGAAGACGACTGGATCGTCCTTCGCCTGCAGGATGGAGACACGGCAGACCAGGTCGCTATCCCATCCGGCAAAGTCATTGTGCCGCTTAAAGTGTGGCAGGCGCAATATGCGGCCTGCCGTGCCAGGAACGATATCGGCGTATGGCTTGCCAGCGATGAGCATCCGGAGGTTCTCAAAGACGACCTCGCCGCGATCCCGGTCGTTGCCGTCGATTTCCCGAAATTTTCAGATGGGCGGGGTTATTCCATCGCGTACAACCTGCGCGCCCGCCTCGGATACCAGGGCGAAGTGCGCGCGATCGGCGACGTGTTGCGCGACCAGTTGTTTTACATGCAACGCGTGGGCTTCGATGCCTTTGCAACCCGCCCTGACCGGGATATCCACGATGCGTTGAAGGGGCTAACCGATTTTTCCGAGGTGTACCAGACATCGTGGGATCAAAAGTCCCCTTTGTTCCGGCGTGCCGTTCGGGATCATGCGCCGGCGCCGGAGCAAGGCGCGAAAGTAGCGCAATGAGCGACGCACGCTACGAAGCATTATTGGCGGCAACCCACGCAACGCTGACGCGTGTGGCAACCGATTTTTTGCCTGCGGCGCTGGCCTCCAGTCTGGCAGCGGAAGACATGGTGCTTACTGACATGATCTTGCGGGCCAAGCTTCCAGTCAGTATTTTCACACTGGAAACCGGGCGCCTGCATGCGGAAACATTGTCGGTCGTGACGCGCATCAGGGAAATTTACGGCTACGATGTCGCGCTATACCGTCCGCAACCCGAGGCGGTTGACCGTTATGTCGCGCAAAACGGGTTGAATGCATTTTATGACAGCGTTGAAATGCGCAAGGAATGCTGCCGCATTCGCAAAGTTGAGCCTCTCAACCGCGCACTGTCCGGCCAAAAGGCATGGCTGACAGGGCAACGCCGCAGCCAGTCGAGCACCCGCGCGGACCTGAACGTTCAGGAATTCGACGAAGCGCACGGCATTGCCAAATTCAACCCGCTGGCCGATTGGTCGGAACTGGACGTATGGCACTATATCCGAAGCAACAACGTGCCGTACAATCCGCTCCATGACAAGGGTTACCCATCCATCGGATGCGAACCTTGCACGCGTGCTATCCAGCCGGGCGAAGATGTGCGCGCCGGACGCTGGTGGTGGGAAAACCCGGAATCCAAGGAATGCGGCTTGCATGTCGTCGATGGTAAACTGGTTCGGAGCAA
>JBIODP010000434.1:0-1996 GCA_044445195.1 Burkholderiales bacterium
ATGTTTGCGCAGCCGCACCCCAGCGCCGCCGCCGTTCTCGTCGATGAATTCGACACCGGTTCATTGGAATGCGAATTCCGTTTGTATCATTTCGACGCCGACCAATTTATCGCCGTTTTCTCTTGGACAGCAGCTCGATCTAGGCTGCACGCAATACGACATCAACATGGATTGCATCGTATGGGAAAACGACCAATCTATTGTTCCTGCGTAGGACACCACAGTTAAGCAACGCATGTACATCACCGTGCACGGCTTTAACATCGCGATGGACTCGGCGTGCAATTTCCCGAATGGTCAATGGTCCTGCTCCAGTGATGGTGCGGATCAACGCCCAGCGCTTGGCTGTCATCAACCGAAATAGAAGCTCTGGTGTTGCAAAGCTGATGCGCGAGCCCTGCTTCTTACCTTTGAAAGCTTCAAGCGCGCGACGATTTACGTCCTGACGCGTTGCCACTTGCAAGGTTACGGTCTTCATTTTATCGCCTCCATCTGTCGACGTCATTCCAGAAATCCGTCAGAAGAACTTCGGGATTGGTAAATTTATAACGCCTCTCAGTTTGCCCGATGTGGCGGTGGTCACCTTTCCCGGCCTCGTTGTCGTAGCGCAGCACACAATTCCCATCGACAATAAACGCAAGGCGATACTTGAAATGGTGAGTTGAGCCTCGCAACGGTCTCGGAACGCGCCAAACAACAATTTCAATAAACATGCCGATATCGAGCACGAGGCGTTCATCAATGAGCAGCTCGGCCTGCATGTTGGAGTTAACTACAACAAAGGAGGCTTGTTGTCAATTACTCCAACGACAGGAGTTATTTCCGGAGGCAACCGTCATATTTGCGCGCGGCGATTACTGCATGGGCCGAAAGCAGCCTCATGTTTTTAGCGCCTTAAGCCGCACGCCAATTCCGCCGCCGGCATCTTCGTCCTGAAAGATAATCCCCGCCTTCTCAAACGCGGATTGGATGCTCATCAGGGTCGGAAGCTAGAGCCACCGACGGTGGCCCCTATTTTGGCTGTTTTGGCCGCTGATGTTTGCGCAGCCGCACACCGGGGCCGCCACCGTTCTCGTCGATGAACTCGACGCCGGTTCATTGGAAAGCGAATTTTGTTCGTATAACTTTCCAGTTCAAGCCGCCCGTTGTGCCTTTATACGTTTAATATCCTCGGGCTTGAGGTCGCTGCGCGCCATTTTGAGATCGTAGTGGGACTGAAGGTTCATCCAGAACTCTGGGCTATTACCGAAGTAAAGGCTAAGCCGGAGTGCGGTGTTTGCTGTAATGTGGCGACGATTATTTACGATCTCGGCAATGCGGTTTGGCGAGATGCCAATCGCTTTTGCCAATTGGTTTTGCGACATCCCATATTCAGCGAGGAATTCTTCCTTCAACATTTCGCCAGGCGTCACAGGAGCAAAATCTTTCTTAATCATCGTCATCTCCTTGCGATAGCTTACGCAGGCGGCGTCCGGACCATCACCATTCTTTTTAGAGTGCCGCATCATGCCGTCTCCTTAAGCGACGGCCTCAGCAGCGCTTCCGCCGGGATTTTCCATTCCTCATTCAGCTTCAGCGCCTGCTCCATCGTCAGAGAACGCTTGCGCCGCATGATTTCCGAGGCCCTGGACCGTGAACCCAGGAGACGCGCCAGATCGGCTTGACCCAAGCCTGCCTGCTCCATTCGGTACTTGATGGCATCCACGGGATCGGGCGGGTTTATAGGCCAGTGTTTTTCTTCATACGCTTCGATCAACGTCGCAAGCACGTCGAAGCGATCGCCCTCCGCCGTTCCCGGTTTCGGCTGAACATCAAAATAACGGGCAATCTCCTTGAGTGCCCAATCATAGTCAGCCTCGGTCTTAATAGGACGCACATTCATCTTCATCACACAGTCTCCGCGTCTATCCGAGGTCTTTTTTCAGATAGCCAATTATACTGGACCGCGCCGATTAAGATTTGCCACGCTGCAAGGCCTGCTCAAGCGCCATGCGAA
>JBIODP010000435.1:0-1995 GCA_044445195.1 Burkholderiales bacterium
GTCCATCACCATGTCTTGCGCATCGATCAGCTTTAACTCTTCCCCTGAACTGGCACTCAACCTGCCGGCACTACCGCTATTCCTGAATCTGGATCTAGTGCGGTTCACGCGCTAAACCCCCATACCCCCACAATTTGAGTTTTGGTTCCCCCTCATGCCTACCCGGCAAGAGGCGCGAAGAATATTCAAATTTAAGTATTAAAAAAACTATCATCTATTATCAATAATTTTTTGGAGTACATCATGGCAGAAAAACTCATCATATTTGACACCACCTTGCGTGACGGCGAACAATCCCCTGGCGCTTCCATGACCAGAGATGAAAAAATCCGGATTGCCAAGCAACTCGAACGCATGCGCGTCGACGTGATTGAGGCCGGTTTTGCCGCAGCGTCCCAGGGCGATTTTGAATCGATCCGCGCCATTTCCGGTGTGATCAAAGATTCGATCGTGTGCTCGCTGTCACGCGCCAATGACCGTGACATTGCACGCGCGGCAGAAGCGCTGAAGCCGGCACAGCGCAAACGTATCCATACCTTTATCGCCACCTCGCCACTGCATATGGAAAAGAAATTGCGCATGACCCCGGATCAGGTGGTGGAGCAGGCCAAGATGGCCGTGCGCTATGCGCGCAAATTTACCGATGACGTGGAATTCAGCCCTGAAGACGGCAGCCGTTCCGAAATGGATTTCCTGTGCCGGGTAATTGAAACCGTCATCAACGAAGGCGCAACTACCATCAACTTTGCCGATACGGTCGGTTACGGCGTTCCAGAGTTGTACG
Organism: Burkholderiales bacterium; assembly: GCA_044445195.1. Classification (GTDB taxonomy): domain Bacteria; phylum Pseudomonadota; class Gammaproteobacteria; order Burkholderiales; family Burkholderiaceae_D; genus PKWO01. The sequence goes on from JBIODP010000435.1 coordinate 785, forward strand.
GCAATATGATGAAAACCTTGCGTGAGCGCATTCCCAATTCGGACAAGGCGATCTGGTCCGTACATTGTCATAACGATCTCGGCATGGCGGTTGCCAATTCACTGGCCGGCGTGATGATCGGCGGTGCGCGTCAGATCGAATGTACCATTAACGGCCTGGGCGAACGGGCCGGCAATACGGCGCTCGAAGAGATTGTGATGGCAGTGCGCACCCGCAAGGATTATTTTAATTTCCAGCTCGGTATCGATACCACCCAGATCGTTCCGGCGTCCAAACTGGTCGCGCAGATTACCGGCTTTAATGTGCAGCCGAACAAGGCCGTCGTGGGAGCGAACGCATTTGCCCATGCCTCCGGCATTCATCAGGACGGCATTTTAAAGGCACGCGATACCTATGAAATCATGCGCGCCGAAGATGTAGGTTGGGCTGCAAATAAAATCGTCTTGGGTAAATTGTCCGGTCGTAACGCATTCAAACAGCGTCTGGATGAAATGGGAATTACGATGGATTCGGAACAGGAAGTCAACGCCGCCTTTACCCGTTTTAAAGAACTGGCCGACCGCAAATCCGACATTTATGACGAAGATATCATGTCGCTGGTCTCCGATGAGCAGCATTCACACACCAGGGAATTTTATGAATACATTTCCCTGAATCAGAGTTCCGAAACCGGTGAGCTGTCCCATGCCAAAGTGGTGTTCAGCATCGACGGTAAGGAAACCAGTTGTGAAGGCAGGGGTAACGGTCCGGTGGATGCGACACTGGCGGCGATCGAATCGGTGGCGCAAAGCGAAGCCGAGTTCCTGCTGTTTTCAGTCAATGCCATCACACCCGGAACCCAGTCGCAGGGTGAAGTGACGATTCGTTTGTCCAAGGCAGGACGCATCGTCAACGGGGTTGGCGCTGATCCGGATATTGTGGTGGCTTCAGCCAAGGCGTATATTGCGGCCCTGAACAAGCTGCATTCCAAGGCCGAGAAGGTCAATCCGCAAATATAAGGAAGCACTTAAATAAGGTTTGTATCAAAGCAATTGTTCCTATATAATGCCGCACCTGACCGATATTCCTGTCGGTCATTTTATTGATTAATCACGATTTTCCTGGTTTTCCCTACAGGGTCTACTGTAAAAATCGCATGTTGAGGAAGTAATATGACTATCGTAAAAGAAGCAAAAGCAGCAATTGTTGCTGACAATGCACGTGCTGCCAAC
>JBIODP010000436.1:0-1985 GCA_044445195.1 Burkholderiales bacterium
GCAGCAGCGGGGTACCCACCGGCGTACCCCTTGCGGGTGAAAGGGGGAGAGCTTGCGAGGAGGCATTATTTGAATTTCTCAATGGATTATCTCGGCTAGTTTGAGTATCTCATCAGAACAATCTCGGCGGCGGTCTGCTGCTGGAGCTTGCGGGTTTGTCTGATGCTTGCGCATCGCCAACGACTATCTGGTCGCCCGCCTTGAGTTCTCCGCCGGTGATTTCGGTATTACGGTTGTCGGTTATGCCGAGCGACACGCTGACCGGTTTCAGTTCGCCTTTTTCCAATACATATACCTTGCCGGAAAATCCGTCACGTTTGGGTTTGGCGCCACCCGGCGATTCACCGGGGAGGGTGGCACCGTCTTTCTGCGCGCCAGCGCCTTGAATGGCAGCAGGCGTTTGCACGTTTTGAATGGCAGGTTTGAAACGCAACGCTGCATTGGGAACCAGCAGCACATTTTTGCGTTCAGCCACAGCGATATTCACATAAGCAGTCATGCCGGGCAGCAAAATTTGCTCGGGATTGTCCACGTTGACCACTACGTCGTAGGTGACTACGTTCGATACGGTGGTCGGATTAAGCCGTATCTGTTTGACTTCGCCCCGAAAGTGGCGTTCCGCAAACGCATCCACAGTAAAGCGCACGGTTTGGCCGACGCGGATGCCGCCGATATCCGCCTCGGCAAAATTTGAATCGATCTGCATCTTGGACAGATCCTGAGCGATCTTGAATAATGTCGGGGTCTGCAAACTGGCGGCAACGGTCTGCCCCACATCCACTTCCCTGTCCACTACTATGCCGGACACCGGCGAACGGATAACCGAGTAGGCAAGATTGGCACGGTCTTTTTCCACTGCCGCTTGCGCCAATTTCAATTGCGCTTCGGCGGATTTCCTGGCTTGCACCGCGGTATCCAAATCCTGGCGTGAGGCATAATCCTGCGCGAACAAGCTGCGCATGCGTGGTTCATTGGCAGCCGCCAATTCCAGCGAGGCTTCGGCGCTTTGCACATTGGCCAAGTCCTGTTTTAGCTGCGCAGCAAGCAGGGCATCATCGAGTTCCAGCAAGATCTGGCCTTTCTCGACCTTGCTGTTGAAATCCACATAAAGTTTCTTTACCGTGCCGGAAACCTGCGTGCCCACACTCACCAGTGTCACCGGATTGATCGTGCCGTTGGCCGAGACGGTCTGGTTGATGTCGCCTTGTTCCACTGCTTGCGAGCGATATTGTTGCGGCGCCGTCCCAGAGAGTTGCCAATAAATGGCGAGGCCGATGGTGATGACGGCAACGCCAACAAGGATCAAAGCGATCGGGGAGCGAAATGGATTTTTCATGGCTGTTTTTTCTGAAGTGGATTTTCGCCGGGATTTTGACCGCTGACATCCGGGTTTCGACTGCTAACATCAGGCAAGGTTTGCAGCAAGTTTACATCCAGACTACCCATTGCCTGCGCCAGCGCGGCTCGGTTGATGTTCCAGCCAAACGTGGACTGAATTCGTTGCTGGCGTGCGCCGGCTAAAGCGCTTTGCGCATTCAGCACATCAAGTATGTTGCCTACCCCGGCCTTGTAGCGGCCCAGCGCGACGCGTTCCGATTGTTCAGCGCTGTTAAGCAGATCGGCGCTGGAGCGCAGAGATTGCGTCGCAGTGGTGAGGTTCTGATAAGCCGTCCAGACATCCAATGCCACCTGCAGACGCAATTGCTCAAGTTGACCATTCTTGACATCCACTTGCGCCTCGGCAGCGCGCACGCGATAGGTCGTTGCGTAGCCGGAAAAGATCGGCACGCTTAAATTGATACCCACCAATGAGCTATGTGAATTGATCCCTGTGCTATTGCCCTGGTCGGCGGAAGCGGTCAGGGAGATGGTTGGCCTGCCTGCCGCGCGAGCCGCATCGGTGCTGGCTTCAGCGGCCTTGACCTGCGCCACGGAGGCCAGCAGATCCGGGCGCCGCCGGCGCGCTTCTTCGATCAGCGCAGCGA
>JBIODP010000437.1:0-1985 GCA_044445195.1 Burkholderiales bacterium
AAGAGTGGAAACAGCAAGCATCGATTCGGGGTCAACAATATAGGGCGACTGAGGAGACAAAGCAAAAAATTTCAGCGACGTTGATGGGGCATTCATTTACCCCCGAAGCGATTCAAAAAATGTCAGACACCCGACAAGGAAAATATATAGGCGAAGCCAACCCGTTTTTCGGTCGCCATCATTCGGAAGAATCGAAGCGTAAAAATGCGGATGCCCATCGCAAACCGTGGTCTGAGAAACGACGGGCGGCATATGAGCGAACAAGACTTGTTGCGCCATAAATGAAGGCAATATGAAAATCGGTCACTCGCTGGAAATCAAGCACTCTTGGCTGTTGTGGGCTCCATGGGCGTCATTTGCTGTCGGCTTTTTGATGAACGCGCTTGTGATGGCGGCGAACCGCGGGCAGATGCCTGTTCTTGTGCCCGGCGGGGACTGCGGCATGCTGATTGCGCCGCAAGATTTAATCCATACGTGCATGACCGCCAGCACGCGCCTGAAGTGGTTGGCGGATTGGATTGTGGTCAACAACGTCGGGGTTCTGAGCCCGGGCGATCTTTTCATGACCGCGCAAGAAGTTTTTGTGCTGCCGTGTGTACTGATTTGGGCGACGCTGCAGATTCGGCACCGCGGCGAATACTAAAATGAGTCGAGTCTTCAACGGAACTTCTGATCTTATCGCGCTCGGCACCAGTGTGTCCATTGACACGATGATTAGCGCGACTGAATTCACGCTCGTCGCATGGGTCTATGTCACGGATACCAATTCCGGCAATTCGGATGTGGTCTGGGAATTCGGAGGGATTCCGGGCGTTAACGGCGTCTCACTCTATCTTAATTGTGGTCCGACTGACGGTCAACTTAACGGTTTCGTTCAGACGGTCAATTTTGACATGAACTGCAATAGCACGGTAGTTTCAGGTCTGGCGGCCAACCAATGGGTTCACGTCGCCATGACTTACAAGGATTTGAGCATTGGAGGGGACGGTATAGCTCATCTCTATTACGGCGGAAACGAAGTCATCTATGCCCACGAGATTCCGGGAACCGGGGGGCTTCAACTCACCACGGGTCAGCCAGCTTTTATCGGCACCGACAACAGTGGCGATTTTTTACTGGGAAATATTGCCGAGGCCCGCGCATACAATGTCGCCCTGTCCGCGATACAGATCGCTGCCATTGCCGCAGACACAGCAGGGAGTCTCAACGCAGGCGGCGCTCAGGCGAATCTCGTAGCATATCTGCATCTTTGCGGGACCGCGATTCCTGAGCCGGATGCGAGCGGAGACGGAAACTCGGGCACCTTGACGGGAACTACGCAGGGGCCAAACTCGCCGGGGTTCTCTTGTGGGCCACCGCCAGCGACAAGCATGATCACTTTGACCGGCGGGAACTTGCAGGATGCGCAAGGAAATGTAATTCCGAATGCATCTATGAGTCTGCAGTTGAACACGGACTGCGTAGTGATCGCTTCGCCCGGCGGGCAGGTTCCGGCGCAACAGGTTTCGACGTTTCAGTTCGATAGTACCGGCAATCTGGTTCAGCCCGTGCGAATTTGGAGCAACGCAGAATTATTGCCCAAGAATTTGAACGGGCAGCCGACGTACTATCAAGTCATCTTTTTTGACGCGAACGGCGCGCGTATCTCGGGCGCTTCGTTGTACTGGCAATTCACGCAGGCGGGCGGCTCGACGGTCGATATCGGCACCATTGTGCCGTATGTGCCATAAGGGAATTCGATGATCACTTTAACCAACGGAAGAATTCAAAATCAAGCCGGAATCATTGTGCCTGATGGTTCGATCACGTTTCAGTTGAACACTGATGCGACGATTATCGCTGCGCCCTACGGCATTATTCCGGCGGAGCAGGTCGTCTCTTTTCAATTTGACTCTAGTGGCAACATCCTGCCGAACGCCGGGTCCGCGGCTGCGCAAATTTGGAGTAACAAAGAACTTCAGCCGCAAAATATCAACGGGCTGGGC
>JBIODP010000438.1:0-1981 GCA_044445195.1 Burkholderiales bacterium
ATGTGGCACTGCGTAATATTGTCGGCGTCGCAGAACGTTACCCGGATACCGCCAGGCGCGGCATCCTGCTGCGCAAGTATGGGCAGGAAATCATTCGTATCACCTCTGGCAAGCGCGTGCATGGCACAGGCTCCGTCCCTGGCGGCATGAACAAATCCCTCAGCATCGAAGAACGTGACGTGCTAAAGAAGGATATTGACGAGATTGTGACTTGGGGCATAGCCTCGGTGCAGATGGTGAAAGACCTGCACCGCCAGAATCCGGCGCTGTACGACAGCTTCGGCCGCTTCAGATCCGGCATGATGTCATTGGTCGGCAAGAATGGCGAACTGGATTTTTATGACGGTACGCTACGCGTGCGCGACGCCGAAGGCGCGATACTGTTCGACGGCATCGACCCCCAACAGTATGAATCGCTGATCCAGGAAGAAGTCAAGCCCTGGAGTTACATGAAATTTCCTTTCCTGAAATCGATAGGCAGTGAAAACGGCTGGTATCGCGTCGGCCCCTTGTCGCGCATCCAGAATTGCAATTTCATTTCTACCCCGCTGGCGGAACAGGAACGCCAGGAATTCATCGCCTACACCGATGGCCCGATGCATGCGCCGCTCGGCTACCATTGGGCGCGCATGATTGAGTTGCTGCATGCGGCAGAAGTCATCCGCGACCTGCTGGACGATCCGGATATTCTCGGCCAAGACCTGGTTGCCAACCAGGAAAACGGTGTCTATGAGGGTGTCGGCATAATCGAAGCCCCGCGCGGCACGCTAATCCACCACTACCGGGTCGATGCCAACAATCTGATCGCCATGTGCAACCTGATCGTCTCGACCACGCACAACAACCAGGCAATGAACGAAGCGATCCGCTCGGTTGCCCGCCAGCACCTGAACGGCTGCGAAATTACCGAAGGCTTGCTCAACCATATGGAAGTAGCAATCCGCGCGTTCGATCCCTGTCTGTCGTGCGCAACCCACGCGTTAGGCAAGATGCCGCTCAGCGCCGAACTGGTTGACGTTGAAGGCAGATCGATCCATAGCTTGGCGCGCAACTGAACGGCATGTGCGCGCCGACCCTTATCGTCGGATTCGGCAACCCCAGCCGAGGCGACGACGCACTGGGTCCGACTGCAATCGCAGAAATCGAACGTCGAATGGCATATCATCCCGCCTGGGGGAAAGTCGACATCCTGACGGATTTTCAATTGCAGATCGAGTTTGTGACCGATCTGGCCGACCGCCGTTGCGTTGTGTTTATCGACGCATCGGCCACCGGCGCCGAACCGTTCTTATTCGAGCCGTTGCAGGCAAGTCCGGAAAATCCCTATACGACTCATGCGCTATCTCCGGCCAGCCTGCTCACGGTATACCGCAACTTCCACGGCGAGAATGCGCCGCCAAGCTTTTTGCTTGGAATCCGGGGTTATGAATTCGATCTGGGCGCACCGCTGTCAGTCGGCGCAGCAAGCAATCTTGAAGCCGCGATTACCATGCTGGAACAATGGCTGACCGAACGGCTAGCCGAATAGCTGTCTATTAATTAACTGACGCAACTATTCAGCCGCTGGCGCCAGTGCGGAGTGCGTTTTGGGGAAAGAGAAAGCGCGAGCGATCCAATGAAGTCCGGGTGAAATGCGCATGACGACCATAGCCAGAGGTAATAAGACCGTCTACCAGCAGACGCTCTCTTTCACCAAAACGCACTCCGCACTGGCGCCAGAGGCTGAATAAATAGTGAGATTGAATCCGCTCGCCGTCTCATTCGACAACAAGACCGTAGGTCACTTTCTTGCCGATCAATGCAGCCATCAAAATGAACGCATTATCGGCCTCTCTCTCAAAGCGCTCGCTGACGCCCGGCCCTTCTTCGACAAGATTCCATATCCAGGCAGACGTTATAAAGTACTGGCCAAAATCGATTTCACAAATAATTGCCTCCTGGTCTTCAGCACTGGATTTGCATCGGACAAGATGCACAGAGA
>JBIODP010000439.1:0-1961 GCA_044445195.1 Burkholderiales bacterium
CGGGAATGCACAGAGAACCAACGACAATCGCGGCAATCGGCACTGCGCCCAAGGCCAACCGAAAGGCGAGGGAGGCGACCGATCCGGTTGCAATTCTGCGGCGCTACTTGCGCTTCGGCGAAGGCGGTCACGCTCAGGCGGAAGTAGCCTTGAGTCAGGCGCTGCAATTGCATCCGGAGGAACTGCGGAGCCTGTTGCGAGCTGCCGCGGGACGTGAGCTGGAGCGGATTCGCATCGTGCACGGATTCTCCGTCAACAGTTTGCAACAGAGTTTGCGTCTATTGCTGGCGGACCGCTACGCGCTCGCGTCGCTCTGTCTGGCTTCGCTGCAAACGGCGATGACCGCTCTGGCTGGCCGCAGCGGTTCGGCGCGCTGGGGTGACGACTGCATCGACGAATTATTGTTTTGCCTGTCCAATGAATCCAACGCCGATCTTGCCGTGGCACGCTTCGTCGATGCTGCGGCGCACGGCTTTCGGCGAGCGTCCGGCATTGCCATCGCGACCCTGCGTGAACGCGCATTGCAGGCATTAAAAGGGATGCGCTCGCAACCGGATTCGGCGTTGCAGGCAACGGCACGCCTGTTGGCCGCGCTGCCAGCCCAGTCGCAAAAGCGCGCAGCAGAAACTCCCCCGCCGAAACTGCCGCAAGAGCCGCTTTTGGGCGCTGGCGACGAACCGATGGCGGTACCTGAAGGCATGCGGCTACCGGTGGATAACGCCGGGCTGGTGTTGCTGGCGCCATTCCTCGAACGTTATTTCGCGGCACTCGACTTGCTGCAAGGACGGGATTTTTTCGGCCCGGCGCAACGCATGCGCGCCACTTACCTGACGCAATATCTGGCGTGCGGCAAGCAGGAAGCGCCCGAGTCGGCGCTGTTGTTGAACAAGATTCTGTGCGGCGTCAGCACTGCCGTGCCGCTCGATGATCCGGTGCCGCTAGGTGAAGTTGAAAGGCAACTGGCGGAACAGATGCTGGCCGCCGTCATCCGCCATTGGAGCAAATTGGGCAATACCTCGGTTGCAGGGTTGCGCGAAACTTTCCTGATGCGCGCCGGCTACCTGACGCGGCGCGAAAACGATTGGTCCTTGCACGTGCAACGCGGACCCTATGACGTGCTGTTGCAATCGTTGCCGTGGAGTATAGCGACGATACGTTTACCGTGGATGGAGAAGCCTATATGGGTGCAGTGGATTTAATGCCGATGGCGGATAACGCTGCGACGCTGGAACGCGAACTGGACTGGGTGTCCAGTCTGATAGACGCGCGCATTCGGCTATATTTCGGCCAGGAATGTGCGGTTGCGGAGGTACGCGAAATCCCGCCGCCCGCGCTGCGCGACGATCGCTCCATTTATGCAGGGGTGTTGCGCGAGCACGAATTGGATTACGAGGAGCGGCTGGTGCTCATCCTGGCGTTGGTACCGCAGTTGCGGCCACAATTGCTCGATCCGTTCCTGATGCGCAACGCCAATCTGGAGCGCGGTTTTACCGAATTCGGCGGCATCGTGGCAGGCAACCACGGTGGTTTCTGGCCGACGCTGGAGACCGCTGCTTTCATCCTGTGCGGCGCCGATCTTGCGGCCCGCATCGCCTTGCAAAACCTGTTTGGCCCGGAGCGGCCATTGCGCCGCCACAAATTGATTGAACTGGGCGACGGTCAGGAGACGCATGGCTTATTCGGCAATGCACTGCGCGTGGGGCGCGAGCAGATCAGCCGCATGACGACCGGCGTGCCGCATCAGCCCGGTTTCAGTAATTACTTTCCAGCCAAGCGCTTGCAAACTTCACTGGATTGGGAAGATCTGGTACTGGAGCAGAGCGTCTTCGACGACGTTCAGGAAATCAGGGCGTGGATACAGCATGCGCCGGCCCTGCTGCACGACTGGCACCTGGAACGCAAGATCAAGCCGGGTTTTCGCAGCCTTTTCTACGGTCCGCCGGGTACCGGAAAGACGCTGA
>JBIODP010000440.1:0-1961 GCA_044445195.1 Burkholderiales bacterium
CTCGTCTTCGACAATCAAGATGGTCGGATTTTCGACACTCATTTGCTGGTTGGCGGATTGGTTGGCGGGCCGAGGTTAAGGTTGTGCTGCGATCGATTGACGGCTCAACCGAAAGCAAAATTAACGCAGCAGCATGCGCGCCAAATATGACCAGCCGATGACCAGCAATAACACTGAAAATCGTCTCGAACCGGGTGTATGATAATCATTGTTGGTCAGCGATTCAGTTCATTTACCAGGAGCAACTCATGTCACCCTCGTCCCGGAATTTAACCAAAAACGAGCAAAAGTATTTCACCATTGGAAGTGCGGAAGAAATCGATTCGGCAATCCATCTGATTTTCGATGCGTTCGAGAATACCTGCCTGCACCAAGAAGCGGTTCGACAGGCGAAGGAGAAAGCCGCGCAGGTGTATAGCGACGCGGAAAGGGAGCGCGCATTGCAAGTCATCGACCAGCTCGGCCGCATGATGGATTTGCAATACTGGGAAAAGAGGGAGTACAAGACGAGCTATTTCCTGTCTTGACGAAATCGGCTGATCGGGAAGCCCTCCGGGTTCCTTCGCAATCCCCGTGGCCGCGATCGGCGGCGCGCATCAAAAGGGTGTGACGGCCGGCTCAAACGGCGAGCGCAATCTTGGTTAGTCAGGATCGGCAGTACCGCGTCGGCGGCGCGAGCTTCGATTCTGGTCAGAAAAAAAAAGGGCCGCTACGCGGCCCTTGAATCGTCGATTCCCGAAACTTATTTTCTGGCGCGACGAACCGGCTTCTCGGAGATTTCGAGGGACTGATCGTCATCCATCGCCAGTTGTTCTTCCATCGCATCGATGGTTTGCTGGGTGGTCTTGCTGAATTGCTCGAACCCGGCATTCGTGTTGATGATGGTCGATTTCATCATCGCGATGATGTTCTCGGAACCGGCCGGCGCATTCTTGCTCGCGTCGTCGACCAGCTCGGTCACGGTGTGCGACATTTCAGCGATGTGCGCTTGTGCGGCCTTGGTGAAATCGACCTGCGCGGCGGACGCGATATTCACCACGTGACGCGCATAGGCAAGCGCCTTGTCGGTGGTCGGTTGAGCCTGGGCGGATGCCAGCGTGAACAGTTCCTTCGGGTCTTTCGCCGCGGCGAATTGCGTGATGCGGGCATTCGACTCTTCCAGCGATGCCTTGGCGGCATTCAAGTTCAGGTCGACGAACTTTCCAATGTTTTCAAAAGTCTTTTCGAGCAGGCTTGCGTTCAATGCCAATTGGGAGTCGAGACCGTTCCTGGCGACCGCCAGTTGATGTTGGTTGGAAAAAAACATGATGATTCCTTATTGTAAAAGCAAAGCGTTTATCCAGAAGCCGTATCGCCTATTTTTCCAATATGCGATATCGGCGTTGTCTTGAACCTCACCATTTCTGCCAGTCCTGAAAGCGATTTGCAGGCATCGAATCTTTCATGCTTGCAGCGCGTCCGTGCATGTCAAGCGAGTTCCTTGATAGCGGGTTCCAAGGCAAATGCTAGTGGAGATTTATGACAGGGTGATGATGCTTTGTACACTTTTCAATCGTGTCGAGCATGCGCCGAGGCAAGGTCACCTGGGTGACATATTGATTCGGTATATTTGCTTGCATCGAGCCGCGCCGTTGCCGCAATTTTCCGGCAAAAATATTTCATCGGCGCTCGACACTGAAACAGGACACCAGCATGCATCACGAATTCCTTGGCAAGGCCATTCTGGCCGGCGCATTTCTCGCGACGACCGCGTTTGGCGCGAGCGCGGCGGAACCGATCACGATCGGTTCGGTGCTGTCGGTTACCGGACCGGCGGCGTTTCTCGGCGATCATGCGAAGAACAGATGGGAAGTATTTACCCATGAACCAAACCGTCACGCCCAGGCGCGTGCAGAGATCGCGCGCCGACGGGATGGGATTCTCATTGAGTGCGGCCTTTGCCGCTCTTTTCAGATCAGATC
>JBIODP010000441.1:0-1949 GCA_044445195.1 Burkholderiales bacterium
ACCCCGGATCAGCCTGAAGTCCACTTGCGCCCGAACAAGCTGGTTGCGTACAAGTCGGTTGCGGCCGTCATGGCGTCGGCACAGCGTCTGGGCGTCACCAAAATCGGAATGGTCGGCAACGAGCAATTTTTACAGTAGAGGTGTAGCGCCCTGGTCGTCGCGGCCAGAGGTGTGGTTAGCGGCTTGGCAGACTCTCGGCAGGCTAACCGGCCTTTTCCCATTGTCTTCAACTTAAAGATACTTTCATGTCTCAGTTTCGAATCGCACATCTGGGCCTCCTGGCGGCCCTTCTAGGAATTACTGTGGCCCCTGGCTTTCTGGGCGCCGCCGCCACTGCCTATGCAGCTGACGCGGCCACCTTGCGACCTGAGGTCGGCAAGCCCCTGCAGGCAGCTCAGGATGACATCAGGAAAGGCAAGTACAAAGAGGCGTTGGCGAAGGTTCACGATGCGGAGGCCGTAAGCGGCAAGACGTCTTATGAAACCTATATGGTCGACTATTTGCGCGCAGCCGCTGCGCAGGGCGCAGGCGACAGCGAATTGGCGGCCAAATCCTATGAAGCTGTGCTCAACTCAGGCCACGCAACAGGCGCTGCCCAAACCAAAATTGTTGAGGCGCTAGGCGAACTGTATTACCAGGCCAAGGATTATTCCAAAGCGGTTGTCTGGCTGAACCGCTACCTCACCGAAGGCGGCACCGATGTCCATATGCGACCGCTGCTGGTCAACGCGTACTATCTGAACGGCGAATATGCCAAGGCCGGAAAGGAAACGCAGGCAGCGATTCAAGCTGACGAAAATGCCGGACGCGCGCCGACCGATGAACAGTTGCAAATGCTCGTCAGCTGTGCAGTCAAGCTCAATGACAAGGCAGGTGAACTCGCGGCTCTGGAAAAGACGCTGTCCTATCGTCCGAAGAAGGATTTATGGGTTTATTTGTTGAACCACCTCGAAAACAAATCCGGCTTTGCCGAAGGCCGGCTCGGGCTGGACGTGTATCGCCTCAAGATGAAGGTTGGCGCCGTCACCGCCACCGGTGACTTCATGAACATGGCGGAACTGGCTTTGCAGGCAGGCTATCCGGCGGAAGCCAGGAAGATCATTGATGCAGCATTTAAATCCGGCGCTTTCGGCGGCGGCGCCGAAGCATCGCGGCAGAAGCGCTTGCAGGATCTCGCAACGAAGAAAGCGGCGGACGATTTGAAGACACTGGCTCAAACCGAGGCCGAGGTAGCAAAGTCCAAGGATGGCACTGGCATGGTCAATGTCGGTTATGACTACGTAACAACTGGACAATTCGACAAGGGAATCGCCTTGATGGAACAAGGAATCGCCAAGGGTGGCCTCAAGCATCCGGAAGATGCCAAACTGCATCTGGCGCTCGCCTACCTGCAGGCCGACAAAAAATCCAAGGCGCTGCAAACATTCAAAACCGTGCAAGGAACGGATGGCACAGCCGATCTCGCGCATTATTGGACCATTGAAATTAATCACCCGTTGAATTAAGTTAAATTAGCAAAACGAAACCAGCAACCGGTTGCGCCCTTTTCCTTTTTGGCAATTATTTCGTGCAATGAAATCAATATCATGGTTACGCCGGCTATTGGAGGCTGTGGCGTTCGGCGTCCTATTGGCGCAGTCGTCCTTTGCCGAACCGACAGCCGACCCCGGCAAGGTCTTGCGTTATGTTTTTATCGCGGCTGAAGCCGGCTTCGATCCGGCGATTGGGCGCGATCTGTATTCGGCGCATGTGGTGCAATCGGTGTTCGAAACATTGTATACCTACGATTATCTGGCGCGCCCGGCCAAAGTGATACCGTTGACGGCAGCGGCCATGCCGGAAGTCAGCGCCGACGGAAAAACGTACACGATCCATTTAAAGAAGGGCATTTATTTTCAACCTGACGCGGCTTTCAACGGCAAGCCGCGCGAGTTGACGATGGCCGACTA
>JBIODP010000442.1:0-1937 GCA_044445195.1 Burkholderiales bacterium
CTGTTGCGCGGTGAGCTCGTTCACAATTCTCCAAGTCCGTATCTCAAATTTATCTCAAATTTGAAATTTCAGATTTGAAATCCGCTCCAATTTAGACTCATCCCAAATGGAATACATTCGTAACTCCCATGCTTTGCGTTGAAATGTTTAATCTCCAAATTTCAAATCCCAGAAAAATGCAGGGGCACGGCATGCCGTACCCCTGGCGTATATCAAAAGTTTTGTATGATTCTCAGTTCGTCTGTAACACCTTCTTCAACACTCCGCGTCAGGCCACCGCTGGGTTCGCCGCGTCCCCTTCAGCGGAAGTTCTCTGATCCTGCTCGAGCGCCTCAAGCAGGCCGCGCAACGTCTCAATCAGTTCGTCGCGGGAAACATTGCTTTTCCGAAACTGAATGCGCAACCGGAAGGACTCATTCTCGGGTCGATAGTTGAAGATGAACGGCTGCGGCCGCGGGCCGGCATTTTTCTCTTCCTGGCGTTCGCGCCGCGCCTCATCGCGCGTCAATCCGCCCTGCGCGATGCGATGGACCGATTCCAGCATCTTTCTTTCATTGGGTTGCCGTGCAACCTGCAGCAGGAGTGACTTTGAAACAATGCCTAGCTCCATGCAATGCTTGCGCACGGTTTCGGGAATCACGCGCAGCGACATCGTTTCCGTCACCGACGAGCGGGCCTTGGCGATTTTCTTGGCAATGTCGTCGTGCGTGTAATCAAACTGTTCCGCCAGCCTCTGCAGGCCGTCGGCTTCTTCAAACGGCGTCAGGTCCTTGCGCTGCAGGTTTTCGATCAGGGCTAATTCAAGAGTCTCGGCATCGTCCGCTATTTTTTCGATGCACGGCACTTCCCGCAGTCCGGCCGCGCGCGAGGCATGGTAACGCCGTTCGCCGGAGATAATGTGGTAGCAGTCGTCGCGCGGCATGAATCGCACCAGCAGCGGCTCCAGCACGCCTTTCTCTTTGATCGAGTCCGTGAGTTCGCGCAGTTCTCCCAGGACTTTCCGAGGTTGATCGGGGTTGGGTCTGATTTTATCGACAGGTATCATGCGCCCGACAGCGGCGCCGCTAAAACTGGTGAGTTGTTCTACGTAGTGCGCGTCATGCCGCATCTTCAGCGTGACGGGCAATCCCATCCTCTTCGACACGTTGGATAACCTCCAGGGCAAGCTTCCCATATTCCTTCGCGCCGGGTGACTTGGGCGCGTACGTCATGATTGTTTCTTTGTAGGCTGGGCTTTCCTCTAAACGCACGTTTTTTCCAATGCGGGTCTTGAACAGTACCGAGCCAAACACCGATCGAATCTGTTCGTGGGTGTCGCGGGCAATGTTGGTCCGTTTATCAAACAGCGTGATCAGTACGCCAAGAACTTTGAGCTGCGGGTTGGGCCGCGCCCGTATGCGCTCGTAGGTTTCGAGCAGGTCGTCGGTGCCCTCGATGGCGAAGTACGCCGCCTGAATCGGTACCAGCAGGTGCGTGGAAGCCACCATGGCGTTGACGGTCAGGATTCCCAGCGCAGGCGGAGTATCGATAATGATGTAATCGTAGTCCTTCGCGATGGGCGCAAGCGCGTCCTTCAACTTGAACGGCGCATCGAACTGCCCCGCCAGTTGCTGCTCCATCTTCGCCAGCGCCAGCTTGGCGGGCGCGACCGACAGCATCGGGTCCTTCGACACCTTGATGACGCTGGCCATATCAGCGCGGTGATCACCGAGTACGTCGAACATCGACATCTGTATGTCGGCGGACTCAAAAAACGCGATGCTGGAATTGGACTGCGGATCGAGATCGATTAAAAGTGTTTTCTTTTTTCGCAGCGAGATAGCGGCAGCAAGATTGATGGCAGTGGTGGTCTTCCCCACGCCGCCCTTCTGATTTGCAATTGTCAGGATGGCGGTCATAAACGGCCCAGGCATTTCCGCATGGGCACAAGCCCTCCC
>JBIODP010000443.1:0-1917 GCA_044445195.1 Burkholderiales bacterium
AACTCCTGCAATTCGTTGCGTGTCAACGGAGGCTCGCTTGAGCGCTCACTTTCCATCGCATTTTCTGCGGCTTCATCGGCCCGCACGGGAACACGCGACACCTTGAAATTTTGCAAATTTTCTTGTAGTTCTTTGAGGCTGGCTTGGAAAAGGTCAAAGTCCAGCGAAGCCAAGCCGCCGGCTTGGACGCGGCCCAAGGCCCATGGCGCTGTTGAAACGGATACCTCGTCCAGTAAAGGTTCGCCTTTGGCATTGAGCTTGATCTTGGCAAAGCAAGTCTTTCCCTCAAGGTCGCCACGCTCGGCTTGTTCGCTCTCCTCATTATCTGAGAGACTCGACGAAATGATCTTCCGAGCGGCCGCTTGCGCGATTTCTCCCAGCAACGATTTATCGAAAACGCCGAGATATAACTCAAATCCAGATAGTTGCTTCCCTTCTGGCACGCGCGCGACTTGCCACAGATCGCCGCACGAATGAGGGGAAAGTGCATTCAAATGCGCCAAGGACAGTTGCCGGACGGACCATTCGGCATCCTTGGCTTCCAGAACTTGCCCATCCAAATCGAATGGAATGAAAAATTCAACTTTGTGCCAAAAATCGAGGATATGCCGGCAGCGGTCGCGTTGCTCAGGCGTCATCGTAATGATTGAACTTTTTGGCAGCGCGGTTTTGGACTGATTGGACTTAAGCATGTGAGATTTTTCCAGAATTTTTTCGCGCTATAAAAAATTGCTTGTCTTCGCATTGCGGGCGTCGCGATTGCTTTTGATATCAGTCACTTTCGCTTCGTTGATCGATCGGTAATCGCGCGGCAAGAGGTAGTTCATTGTCGCCTTCATGTTGCCAGAACTTATTTTAGCAACGATCCCCCCGGTATTGGGGCGGAGTTGCTAGTATTCACGGGATTATCCGTATTGCCAACCGTTTTGGTGGTGGTCGCAGCCGGATTCGCCACCACCGCCATCACCGCCATGAACACCCAATCCGCATACGAGGTCTTGTCCGTAAAACTCAGGAACGGCGTCTCGAAATTCCCGATCTTGATCGGTTTCGCGGTTGACAGGCTGTAAATCCCCACAATCCCTTTGCCATCAATCGACATCACCGTTCCCCACTGCTGGTTGCCGGTGAGAGGATCGAAATACAATTTACGTAAATGCCGCCGGATATTCGGGTAACGCGGGTCTTTCAGCAACGCCTGCAGCGTCGGCGGCACCGAAGGCTGACCGGCAGGCGTGGCGCTCGAATAACTGATCAGCGCGCGCCGGAACTCGCTACCGATCGCCAGCAACTCCTCTTCGGCTGCGCGTCGCTGCAGGATCGATCCCAATTGCAGCGTCGCCGCCGCCGACACGCCGATGATCGCGATGACGATCAATAAACTCAGATAGGCGAATCCCCGGTTCGATGGCGACCGGTAGAGATGGTGAGAGAGAGGCGACGGAAACTTGATCATGGCTTCTCACAAATTGCCGAACGCCTGGCCGTTGCGGTCGTTGCCCGGCGCGCCGCTCTTGATGTCGTAGACATTGCCCTTGAACTGATCGTCCGGCGCCACGATCACCCAGGTCGTCGTGCTCTGGGTGATCGGGTCGACCGGCATCGCGCGCAAATATCGCTTGTCCACCAGTTCGGCCAGCGTATCCGGGTAGCGACCGGTATCGCCATAGAACTTATCGATCGCATCGCGCGTCGCATGCAGGTTTTCCGAGAGGATGGTTTCCTTCGACGCATCGATGGTCTGGAAATAGCGCGGCACCGCCAGCGTCAACATCAGCGCGATGATCGCCAGCACCACCAGCAATTCGATCAGAGTGAATCCGCCTTTGCGTTCGCTCTTTTTCATCGGCGTCACCATTTGCTGTACGGCACACCGTTCAAGCCGATCTTGGCTGAAGTCGAATAAACGTCGTAGAC
>JBIODP010000444.1:0-1909 GCA_044445195.1 Burkholderiales bacterium
AGCTGATGCCGCTGCGCGGGCAGACGGCAGTGCCGTCTGAATTCCCCGCTCGCCCCAGCCAGTGCGCCTTGCGGATCGCGATGCCCAGACTCTTTGCGGCCGGCTGCACGGCCAGCGCGTACTGGTTGGCGTCCATGCCTTTGGGGAACTGGATGCGGTAGCATTCGATGCCTTCGGTCATCAATTGCGCGGCCAGACGGTCGGCGGCACGGTCGCCGGCCTCGTCTCGATCATAGGCAATCAACACGCGCTCCGTGCCGTGGCGCTTGAATGCGGCCAGGTGGTCATCGGTAAACCCTTCGACGCCATAGCTGGCAGTGACGTTTTTAAAACCGGCGCACCAGAATGTCAACGCATCGATCAGCGCTTCACACAAGATGATTTCTTTCGACGCTTGCAAGGCTTGCTCGTTCCACATTCCCCTATGCGGTCCCGGCAAATACAGGTGCGCCGGCGTGCCCTTCCTCAAGTCGTCGCGGATCTTGCGGCCGTATACTTCGGTGACGTCGCCGGCGCAGTCGATGATCGGTATGACCAGGCTGCCATTAAAATGCTCGTGGCCGGTGTCGCGGTACAGGCCGAGCTTTTCCAGTCGGGTGCGGATCGCCGCGCCGTCTTGCCGGGTCTTGGCGGGCAGGCGCAGGCCCAGCGTGCGGTTGGCATAGCCAAGCTGGAAATGCGCGACGGCTTCCGGGTGCTCGATGCCGCGCGATTTGAGATAGGCCAGCGCTTCGGGCGCTTGCTGCAAGGTGTCGTGGTAATAGCCGATGGTTTGCTTGAGCAGGGATTGGTCGTCGGCGTCGAATGCGACCGGCGGCGGCAAGGTCCGCACAATGCTGTGCTTGACGGGCGCTGCGCCGGCAGCGGCTAAGGAAGGATCGGCTTTCAGCAATTCGACCGCATGCCGGAAACTGATGCCCCTGAATTTCATCACCCAATCGATTGGCCCGCCGCCGATCTGGCAGCCGAAGCAATGCCACAGGTTCTTGGCCGGCGTCACCACCAGCGACGGCTCGCCGTCTTCATGGAATGGACAGGTGCCGAGCTTGTCCTTGCCGGCTTTCTTCAGCGCAATGCCGGCCGACTCGATCAGGCGCTCGACCGATACTTCATTTTTTAGCCGCTCGATGTCGGTTTGGGGGATACGTGCCATTTTTCCGCCTTTCGCTAAAAACCTGTCAATACGCAATAATGGTGTATTTAAACACGCATATATGATATCTTGCAACAATCATTTAAAAATCAGGGGGTACAGTGTCGTCATTACTTACTTGGCATTTACTGGCGATGAATTTCGGCAAACGGTTGGCAGCGTTACGCAAGGACCTCCCTTTGACTCAGGCTGTACTGGCCGAGAAGGTCGGTTGCCATGTGACGATGATTCGCCGCTATGAAGCGAACGAAACGCAGCCCACGCTAGAAGTGATTCGAAAGCTCGCTGTTGCGTTAGGAGTGAGCGCAGATACGCTTGTCTTTGATGAACACGAACGCGATCCCGATGATCGCTTGAAACTGCAATTCGAGGCCGTGTCGAAACTCGACGAGAAGGAGCGCGAGGCCATCGAAACCATGATTGCCGGCGTACTGCACATGCATGACGCCAAACGCTGGGCGCAGACCACCTCCACGCCAGCAAAATCCAAGACGCACAAGGCCGCATGACATGGGCGGTACTTCTTTGCTGCCACTGGAAACCATCACCCGGCAAATTGTGCTATTACGCGGGCAGAAGGTAATTCTGGACTCCGATCTGGCCACGCTCTATGGCGTGGAAACGCGCCGCTTGAATGAGCAGGTGCGACGCAATCCTGGGCGGTTCCCGTCAGATTTTATTTTTGAAGTGACTGCCGACGAGTTCGCTAACTTGAAGTCGCATTTTGCGACATCAAGTTGGGGCGGGCGCCGCAAG
>JBIODP010000445.1:0-1905 GCA_044445195.1 Burkholderiales bacterium
CTCCACAGGATGGCCTCGGCGAGGTGTGTTTGCGCATAGGCGGCTGCCGCATCCTGCAGTAGCTTGGCTATTACTGCGGACACTTCCCGACCGGATGGAAAGTGTCCGGATGCGCCCTCCATCTCAGCTCCAGATACTGGGCGGCGCCAAAAGCCGCGTCACCGGCTGTTCGCCCACCAGGTGGCTATCGAAAATCTCAGTCACATCTTCCTTGCTCACTTTGCTGTACAGGATACCCTCCGGGTACACCAATACGGCAGCGCCCTGGTCGCAAGTGCCGAGACAACCGGAATAAGTGACTGACACCGTGTCAAAGGCATTGCGCTTTTGCAGTTCGGCCCAGAATGCCTGCAGCAATTCGTTGCTGCCTTTGTGTGCGCAAGCGCCGCGCGGGTGGTTGGCGGGGCGGTTCTGGGTACAGATGAAAACATGTTTTTTTGGGCGTGGCATGATGCGTTCCTGTAAAGGAAAATGTGAAATGAAATAAAACTGCCAGACTGCGCAAAGTCAAGCGCAGCCTCGGGCGATCAGCCGAATTTGAACAGGATGCCGTACCCGCCGCGCGGATATTCCCACGCGACGTTGCGGTGCTCGGTGCAGATCACGCGGCAGGTGCCGCATTCCAGGCAGCCGTCGGTCGTCAGCAATATCTGGTTGCCGCCTTCCCGCGTGTAGCAACCGGCAGGGCAGCACACCGTGCACTGCTGGGTCTGGCACTCGTTGCTGCAGATTTCCTGATCCTTGATCGCAATATGCGGTCGACCGTTATCGACCTTGTAGCGATTCTGGAATAGTTTTTCCTCGACTTTTACGGTACTCATTCAAAAGCCCTCCACATTTTGTAGGCATCGCCCATCATGCCAAACAGCGAACGCCTATGCGTAAAATTGCGCCGGATATCGCGCTCCTTGGTTTTTTTGTCGATACCGTCGACGTGCAGCAAGGTATGCGCAGCCTGGTTCAACAATTCCGGGTAAGTGTTCAGGAACTGCGGATTGCGATGCAGGATGCCGGTCATGTTGCGGTACTTCTTCAAGTCCTTGATGACGAAGCTGTCATCCAGCGCGCTGCGGTAGCGTGCCAGATTTTTAGATGTCATCGGTTTATCCTCGGCGCGCAATGCAATGACAGTCTCGGCAGCCAGCCGGCCGCTGGTCATCGCCAGGTTGGAGCCCTCGCGATGCGCCGCATTGACGAACATGCCGGAGTCGCCTGCGATGAGCCAGCCGTCGCCGTAAATGCGGGGAATGGAATTGAAGCCGCCTTCGGGAATCATGTGCGCCGCATATTCCTTCATCTCGCCGCCTTGCAGCAAAGGCGCAATCGCCGGATGCCCCTTCATCTCGTCCAGCAACTGGGAGGGCGAACATTTTTGCTTTTTGAAATCAGACAGCATGCAGCCGACGCCGATAGTCAGGGATTCCTTGTTGGTGTACAGGAAGCCGGTGCCCATCATGCCCTTGGTGATCTTGCCGACCATTTCAATGACGACGCCGGCATCGCCTGAAATATTGAACCGGCTCTCGATGGTTTCCTGCGGCATGAAATGGATTTCCTTGACCGCCAGCGCGACTTCATCGGGCTTGAGTTCTGGCCGAAACCCAGCTTTTCTTGCCAGCATCGAGTTCACCCCGTCGGCCAGCACGACGATATCGGCATAGACCGATCCGCCGATGCGATCGGTTTGCACGCCAACCACCCGATCGCCATCCATCAGTAGGTTGGATACCGTCGTTTCGCAGATCAGCAGTGCGCCTGCTTCTTGCACCTTTTGCGAAAACCACTTGTCGAACTGGGCACGGATGATGGTGTAACGGTTGTGCGGCGGCTTATTGAAATCCTCTGAACGGTAATGGCCGCCGACGAAGGATTGTTCGTCCAGCATCCACATGCGCTGCTCGACGA
>JBIODP010000446.1:0-1900 GCA_044445195.1 Burkholderiales bacterium
CGATGCCATCATTGTGGTGGAAAACGTCAACCGTCACATCGAGCAAGGTGTGGCGCCGATGCAGGCTGCGATCCTGGCGGCGCGCGAGCTGGCCGGCCCGATTATCGCCATGACCATCGTGCTGGTCTCGGTGTATGTACCGATCGGGTTCCAAGGCGGGCTTACCGGCGCATTGTTCACCGAATTTGCCTTTACCCTGGTCGGCACCGTCACCGTCTCCGCCATCGTTGCACTGACCCTGTCGCCGATGATGTGCTCGCGCCTGCTCAAGCCGCATATTGCACACGATACCAGCTTCGAGTCCCGTGCCATTCATTTCATAGACGCAATTTTCGAAAAGGTTCGCGGGATCTACGTGCGCAGTCTGCACGGATCGCTCGACTATCTGCCTGTGACAGCGGTATTTGCCGTGATCGTGCTGGGCAGTATCTACTTTTTGTATGGTGCCGCCAAGCACGAACTTGCGCCGCAGGAAGATCAGGGCATCGTCGTTTCTTTACTTACCGCGGCGCCTAATTCGACGCTGCAGCAGCGAGATCCCTTTGCGCAGCAAAACTACCGCATTTTTGCCGCGCATCCAGAGACTGATCATATTTTCCAGCTTGATGTGCCCGGCCGGATGGTCGCCGGTATGGTGCTCAAACCTTGGGACGAACGCAACAAGACGTCGAACGAATTGCAGCCGGTGGTGCAGCAGGAATTGAACAATATTGCCGGGGCGCAAGCGGTATCGTTCCAGCCGCCCTCCCTTCCGGGCAGCCGCGGCTTGCCGATACAGTTCGTCATCGGCACAACAGAACCTTTTGAGCGCCTAAACGATGTAGTGCAGGAGTTTTTGCAGCAGGCGCAGTCGAGCGGCATCTTCATGTTCCTCAATTCGGACCTGCGCATCGACTTGCCGCAATCTACCGTGGAAATAGACCGCAACAAGGCGGCCCTCCTCGGCCTGTCCATGCAGGATATCGGCGACTCGCTTGCCGCCATGTTGGGTGGCGGCTATGTCAATTACTACAGCCTGGCGGGAAGATCATACAAGGTCATGCCGCAAGTGCAGCAGCGCTACCGCCTGAATACTTCGCAATTGCTCGATTATTACGTTCGCACAGCCAGCGGCACGTCCGTGCCGTTGTCCAGTGTCGTCCACATCACAACCAAGACGGCACCGGAATCGCTCAACCATTTCCAGCAGCTCAATGCAGCGACCGTGCAGGGCGTGGCGCAGCCGGGGGTGACGACGGGCGAAGCACTGGGGTATCTAAGGGACTTGGCTGGCAGGACCTTGCCGCAGGGCTATTCGATAGATTATGGAGGGACATCGCGCCAGTTTATGCAGGAATCCGGCGGCTTTGTGGTAATGTTCGCCTTCGCGCTGGTCATCATTTTCCTGGCGCTGGCGGCGCAATTTGAAAGTTTCCGCGATCCCTTCATCATCCTGGTATCGGTGCCGATGTCAATCGCCGGCGCGCTGGTTTTCATCAGCCTCGGCATCGGCGGCGCCAGCCTGAATATCTACACCCAGGTCGGGCTGGTGACCCTGATGGGCCTCATCAGCAAGCATGGCATACTGATCGTGCAGTTCGCCAACAACCTGCGTCTGCAAGGCAAGACCAAGCGCGAGGCAATCGAGATGGCGGCCGCCATCCGGCTGCGGCCAATCCTGATGACATCCGCCGCAATGGTGCTGGGCGTCATCCCGCTTATCATCGCCAGCGGTGCTGGCGCAGCTTCGCGCTTTAACATGGGACTGGTAATTGCCAGCGGTCTTGCCATCGGCACAGTGTTCACGTGCTCGTAGTGCCTGCGGTGTACATGTTGATCGCCAGTAATAAGGTAAAACCCGACGAACGAGGCGATGGCAACGAAGCAGTACAGACTCAAGCCGGGAGCCGGTAACTGATGC
>JBIODP010000447.1:0-1897 GCA_044445195.1 Burkholderiales bacterium
GATATATATAGTGGCTGGCGATATAGGCCAGCTCATCCGGCCCAAACAACGATTGACCGGATATGATGTGCTCGCCTTGCGCTTTTTCATGGGTGATGTTCAGAAAGGCGCCCCATTGCTTTGCGGTGTAGATGCCCGAGAGTTCGAGTCCTTTGGCATATCCCATTTGATAATTGAATGGGGACAAAATGAGCGCTTGTCCGAACTGCCCTTCGTCGATCAGGTTGGTCACTTTTTTATAGTAGGCATCGGCGGTCACGGTCAGGTGAGAGTCGACTTTTTGGCTGATGCCGAGATCGAAATAATTGGTGCGTTCGGCCTTTACCGGGTCCGACACGGCAACGCTGGGTGCATTGGTTGTGTTGGCGTACAAGTTGATGCTGCTTTGCGCCGCGAGCTCTTGCGGCGGTGGCGTGAAGTAACGCGAATATCCAGCGTGGAGCCCAGTGCTATCGCTGAGCGTATAAGCCAGGTTCAGGCGTGGACTCCATTGCTGCTCGTTGATAAAGGCGTCGACGTGATCGTAGCGGATGCCGTAATTCAGTGTCAACGGCTTCGAGATATGCCATTCGTCTTGCAGGTAAATGCTCTCAAGGGTGCCAGTCTTGCCCGAATTGTCGACGATGTTAAATGGATTCGTGCTGGTTTGCAAACCGGTGGCGTTGTCGACAGGGAAAACGCTGACAGTGTTGTCGCTTTCCGTCACTTGCCGCGTGTAGGTCAGGCCGGAGCGGACGGTGTGATTGGGAGTGAGCTTATAGCCGGCATCGAGCTGCAGTCCGTTTGCGGTGTTGGAGCGCATGGTGTCGGATGCAGTGCCGAGATAGATCAGGTCGGCCGCCGGGTCGGGCGTATAGTGCAGGTCGGAATATTGATGGAAAAAAGATGCCTGGTAGTTGAGGTCTCCCAGGCTCTTTTGAAACGACAGCACGAAGAAACGGTTGACTTCGCTCTGATTTTCGTTGATCTGGGATGACGGAATTGCGCTGTACCCAGTCGTTGCGTCGCTCAGCCCTCCCAATGAAAATTGGGGAGCTTGCGACGGATTGTCCGGGATCTGGAACTTGCCGTGGTAGGTGCCGAACAGCAGACCGAGCCGGGTGTTGTTGTCGATAAAATAGGACAAGCTGCCGAAACTCTTTTCCTGGGTCGTATCGTCATGCAATGCGTTAGAGGTTGGCAGGGGATTTTCAATGCCGAGCGAATTCGACAAATAGCTTCCCGACAGGTAGTAATTGAAGTTGCCTTGGCTGCCGAAGAACTCGGCGCTCGGCTCAACATAATTGTGGCTGCCGACCAGAATGCCGACGTGCCCGCCGGGCGCGGTATCGCCTTCCTTGGTCTGGATATCGACAATGCCGGCAGTGCGCAAGCCGTACTGTGCCGGCAACGCGCCGGTCACAAAATCCATTTTCTGAATAAAGCGCGTATCGATGGACTGGCCGAACCCGGTAATGCTCTCCGGCAATTGTATGCCGTCGATGCGATATTGCACATTGCCGTGATCGTCACGCACATGCAGCGAGCCGGATGCTTTCGAATCCTGATCGACGCCAGGCAGGCGCAGCAGCACCTCATTGAACGGCGTGTCTTCGCCTTGGCCCAGTGCATCGATCATGTGGGTATCGATGGTGTAGACGGTGGTGCCGATTTTGGGCGAGAGTTCGATCCGTTCGCTCCTCAAGTGCGCTGCCGTGATTTCCACGGTGGCGACCTGTGGCGCATTGGCGCCGTCATTTGCGGGGGTGGACTGGGTCGCCGGGTCGGAAAAAGCCTGTGGTGCGGCAAACAAGCCGGCGATCAGAAATGACAACTGCGATGACAATCGCGGCGGAAGCTTGCATAAGGGGTGAATACGGAAAATGCGTGACATGAAAACCTCTACATGAAATAGGGC
>JBIODP010000448.1:0-1897 GCA_044445195.1 Burkholderiales bacterium
CAGGATTTCATCTATCTTGCGGCGCTGTTGATCATCTGCGCCTACCTGCTGTTTCTGGTGACAGCCATTGCGGGACGCGTCTGGTGCGGATTTGCCTGCCCGCAAACGGTGTATACCGAAATATTCATGTGGATAGAGCGCCGCATCGAGGGTGCGCGCAGTGCGCGTATCCGGCTCGACAAGCAGCCATGGTCGGTCGAAAAATTGGTAAAGAAAACCGCCAAACATGGTGTCTGGGGCGCTGTTGCATTGTGGACCGGTTTTACTTTTGTCGGTTATTTCACGCCGATCCACACCTTGGTGCATGAAGTAATTGTTCTTTCGCTTGGGCCGTGGCAATGGTTCTGGATTTTGTTTTATGGGTTCGCGACCTATGGCAATGCCGGCTGGATGCGTGAACAGGTCTGCAAATACATGTGCCCTTATGCGCGTTTCCAGAGCGCGATGTTCGACAAGGACTCGCTGATCATTACCTACGATCAGAAGCGTGGGGAGCCGCGCGGCGCGCAAGCAGGAAAAGACGAGGCGACGGTTAAATCGTTAGGCGATTGCATCGACTGTTCGATGTGCGTCCAGGTTTGCCCTACCGGGATCGATATCCGCAAAGGCTTGCAATATGAATGCATTGGTTGCGCTGCCTGTATCGATGCCTGTAACTCTGTTATGGAAAAGGTTGGTTCTCCGCTTGGTTTGATCCGCTATTCAACCGACCACGCGATGGCCAATGGCTGGTCGGCCAAACAAATACGGCAGCGGGTGATGCGGCCGCGCGTGCTGATTTATTGCGGACTGCTGCTCTTGATCGTGTCGGTTTTCGTTGGCACGCTGGTCACGCGCACGCCGCTCAAACTGGATATTATTCGCGACCGCGGCGCGATGGGGCGGGAAGTGGAAGACGGCATGATCGAGAATGTCTATCGGTTGCAAATCATGAATACGGCAGAGACTTCGCATCGTTACAAATTGACCGTATCGGGAATCGATTCGATTACACTGGCTACGCCTGATGAAGTGGATATGGAAGGCACTGCTTCGCGCGCGGTGCCGGTCCGCGTTCGCGTCGATCATGGGAAAGGCAAGCCTGGATCGAATAAAATTGAATTCGGACTGACTGCTTTAGATGATGCGCACCTGCAGGTCAAGGAAAAAGCAGTATTTTTTGTGCCGAGATAGTTGTCAAGGAGAATGAAATGCATGCTGGAAACTCGTTGCTAGATCCGAACGTCGACGCTAAGCCTTGGTATGCGCAAATTTGGCCATGGCTACTCATGTTGGGTCCTTTCATTGTCGTCATTGCCGCTACCTATACCGGGTGGATTGCGTTCTCAAAGCAGGATGCGTTGGTCGTGGACGACTATTATAAGCAGGGAAATGCCATCAATCAGGATTTGCGGCGCGACCGCACCGCGACTAACATGGGCCTGTCGTTCAATGCCCGTTACGATGCTGCTGCCGGAAAGTTAAACGGCAGGCTTTTGGGCTTCGGCACGCCTGTTGCCGGAAAATTACTGATCCATTTTATTCATCAAACCCAACCGGAAAAGGATTTGCACCTCGAAGCCCAAGTCGACCAGCTGGGTAATTTTAGTGTCGAATTACCCATGCTGGAAATGGGGCGGTGGCAACTATCGGTTGAAGGTGCAAAACGCGACTGGCGTTTGAACGGTATCTGGAAATGGCCGCAACAGCAGATGGTCAATTTGAAGGCCGATATACCGCCCGCCGACTGAATATTTCTTTTGTCGACACTATTCAGCCGCTGGCGCGAATGCGGAGTGCGTTTTGGGAAAAGATCGCGTCTTCAAGTAGACTGACTTATTACCGCTGGCTACTTGCGTCATGCGCATCCTGCTCGCACGTCATTGAATCGCTCGCGCTGTCTCTTCCCCCAAAACGC
>JBIODP010000449.1:0-1881 GCA_044445195.1 Burkholderiales bacterium
CCTATTTTATATCCCATTTTTTTAGTGCCTGATCGTCGTGCGCGCGGGCATCGACCCAGCGCGTCCCATGCGGCGTTTTTTATTTGTTCCAAAATGGCGCCTGCGTCTTCAAATAATAGATGATGAACTCGCAGGCGGCGAACGCCTCGCCGCGATGCGGCGAAGTTACCGCCACCAGCACAATTTGATCAAGCGGCTTCAAGGGGCCAATGCGATGAATCACCAGCGCATCGATCATATTCCAGCGCGCTTTTGCCTGCCGTACAATCTCTTCCAGGGCTTTTTCGGTCATGCCCGGGTAATGTTCCAGCTCCATTTCCGAGACCGCCGCGCCGTCGCTCCGGTCGCGCACCGTGCCGATAAAAGTGACGATGGCGCCGATTGTCGGATTGGACGCGCGCAATTGCGCAACCTCGACGCCCACATCGAAGTCTTCAAATTGAATGCGAACGGGTGTACCGATTTGCATAATCAAGCGCCCACTTCAACCACCCGTTACGGGCGGGAAAAAAGCCAACTCGCCGCCATCGGCAATCGGCGTTTGCGGGTCGGCCATTTCCTGGTTATAGGCCATGCGCAACGGCCGTTGTTGCCCGAGGGCGGCAGCCCAAACGCCGCCGCGTTCGATCAGAAAATGGCGCACTGCACCGGCCGTATCGACATGATCCGGCAATGCGACCGTCTCTGTAGCAAGCCCCAGCGTTTCGCGGACGCTGGCAAAAAACCGAAGTTGGATATTCATTCTATGTCTACTTGCACCTGCGCTAATAAAGCAAATTGTTAAACGGAATGTACCGGACCGTATCGCCCGGCGCAATCGTTTGTCCGGGTGGATTGTCGATCAAGCCATCGCCCCAAACGGTTGAAGTCAGCACTGCAGCGCCTTGATTGGCAAACAGAACCAATTTCCCCTCTTTGTTGATTTTAGCGCGTAAAAATTCGTTGCGTTTGTCTGGTTTATTCCATGTAAAGTCGGCTTGCAAGGGAAACGATTGCGGCATCACGTCCGGCACGCCTTGCATGCGGAGGATGAACGGGCGCACAAATAACAGGAAAGTCACCAGGCTGGAAACCGGATTGCCGGGCAAGCCGAGAAAAAACGCCGTTCCGCCCTGTTCTTGCCGGTTTACCTCGCCGAATGCCAGCGGCTTTCCCGGTTTGACCGCAATTTGCCATAGATTCAAACGCCCTTCCGCTTCCACTGCAGCCTTGATATGGTCTTCCTCTCCGACCGAGACGCCACCGGAAGAGATGATCAAGTCATGCGACAGCGCGGCGCGGCGCAAGGTGTCGCGAGTTGCCGCCAGCGTATCGTGGACGATGCCGTAGTCGGTGCATGCGCAACCGAGGTTTTCCAGCAAGCCGCGTAGCGTAAAGCGATTGGAATTGTAGATGGCGCCGGGCTTCAAAGGCTCACCCGGCATGGCCAATTCATCGCCGGCAAAAAAGACCGCTACGCGCAATCTGCAGGTCACCGGCAAACTGGCGAGGCCAACCGACGCTGCCAAACCAAGCTCTTGCGCGCGCAAGCGCGTGCCTGCTTTCAAAATAACATCGCCGGCCCGAATATCTTCCCCGGATCGGCGTATCCACTCCCCGGCTTGCGGCACATACCTGACCGTGACAACCTCTCCCGCGGATGTTTTGCCCGGTTCGCATTGCTCTTGCATCACTACCGCATCGGCGCCTTCAGGAATCATCGCGCCGGTGAAAATCCGCGCAGCGGTTCCCGGTTGCAACGCCTGACCGACATGTCCAGCCGGAATACGTTGACTAACTTGCAAGACAGTCGTCCCGCTACTGCAGTCCGCAGTTCGTACCGCATAGCCGTCCATCTGCGCATTATCCATCGGCGGCACGTTCAACTGCGAGGTCTGCGCG
>JBIODP010000450.1:0-1859 GCA_044445195.1 Burkholderiales bacterium
CTGGAAATCGATGTGCCCGACGAAGCGATTATCGAGCGCATGAGCGGACGCAGGGTTCACCCGGCGTCCGGACGCTCCTATCACGTCAAATTCAATCCGCCCAAGGTCGAAGGTAAGGACGATGCGACCGGCGAAGAGTTGGTGCAACGCCCCGACGACACCGAAGAGACCGTCAAAAAGCGGCTGGCGGTCTACCATGATCAAACCAAAATTCTGGTCAGTTATTACAACAATTGGGCGCAATCGGGCCAAGCGGGTGCGCCCAGATATCGCAAAATTGCAGGCGTTGGCCCGGTGGAATCGATCCGGGACAGTGCTTTTGCTGCACTTGCGCAATAAACCAAGCGGACCATGCGTCCGCTTTTTTTACGCTGATTTTGAATGGGTGGAAGTAAATGGCAGTGGCGTCGTAAACATGCCTGGTCCGGTTTAAAAAGGGAAGATAAAGTGTTGTAAATTTTGCAGTAATAACAAGGAGGAGTCGATATGGCAACAGCAGGGTTGTGGTTGGCTATAGCATGCGGTGTGATCGCGGTGGTCTATGGTTTGGTGTCTCGTAGCTGGATTCTGAAGCAGGATGCCGGTAATGCAGTGATGCAGGAGATTGCAAGCGCGATTCAGCAGGGGGCTGCAGCTTATTTGGCGCGGCAATATCGCACTATCGCCATCGTCGGCGTTGTATTGTTTATCGTGATAGCCGCCGTACCGGGCTTGGGAATCATTACCGCCATCGGCTTTTTAGTGGGCGCGGTATTGTCCGGCGCTTGCGGCTTCATCGGCATGAACGTGTCGGTGCGCGCCAATGTTCGCACCGCGCAAGCGGCAACCAAGGGAATGAATGCGGCGCTGGATGTCGCTTTCAAGGGCGGCGCGATCACCGGCATGCTGGTGGTCGGCCTCGGGCTGTTGGGCGTGACTGTATTCTATTGGTACCTGGTCTCGACCGGAGTCGCCGATACATCGTTGCACGACACCATCAAGCCGCTGATCGGCCTGGCCTTCGGCGCTTCGCTGATCTCGATTTTTGCGCGCTTGGGCGGCGGCATTTTTACCAAAGGCGCGGATGTGGGCGCCGATCTGGTGGGCAAGGTTGAAGCCGGCATTCCGGAGGACGACCCGCGCAACCCCGCCGTGATCGCCGACAATGTCGGCGACAATGTCGGCGATTGCGCCGGCATGGCGGCCGATTTATTCGAAACCTACGTGGTGACGCTGATTGCGACCATGCTGCTTGGCACGTTGCTGATCAAGGGGTCGGAAGCGCTGGCCGCGCTCTATCCGTTGCTGTTGGGCGCGGTGTCGATCCTGGCCTCGATTGTCGGCTGTTCGATGGTCAAAGCCCAGCCTGGCAAGAAAATCATGTCAGCCCTTTATACCGGTTTGTGGTGGGCTGCCGGCCTGTCGCTGATAGGATTCGCCGTCGTCACCTGGCAAGTGCTGCCGGAAGCGATGCGGATTCCGATGATGGGCGCATCGGTGGTCGGCATCGCCTTGACCGGGCTGATGGTGTACATCACCGAGTACTATACCGGCACCGAATTCAAGCCGGTGCAGCATATCGCGCAGGCGTCGACTACCGGCCACGGCACCAACATCATCGCCGGTTTGGGCGTGTCGATGAAAGCCACCGCATATCCGGTTCTGTCGGTCTGCGTCGCCATCCTGGTTTCGTATTGGTTGGGCAGCCTGTGCGGCGCCGGCCTGTACGGCATTGCGATTGCAGCAACCTCAATGCTGTCGATGGCCGGCATCATCGTGGCGCTCGATGCCTACGGCCCGATCACCGATAACGCCGGCGGCATCGCCGAAATGTCGCACATGCCGGATTCGGTGCGCGCGATTACCGACCCGCTCGATGC
>JBIODP010000451.1:0-1833 GCA_044445195.1 Burkholderiales bacterium
AATACGGCTGAAGCAAATGGAGACATGGTTTTTACGCTGGGAATGTTACATGCGGTCGGCCAATTACAGATGCACCTTGGCATGCCGTCGAAGATGGCGCCCCTGGACCGTAAGATGAGCGTGATGAGCGCCGGACGGGCCGAGCTAGAAAAGGATACTTTTGGATTTCACTATGGCGATGTGTCGGCTGAGTTGGCAAAGATCTGGAATTTCCCCCAAAATCTTATCGTTGCCTTGCGCGCCGTGCCTCAACCTTTGGCGCAAGATCCATTCTCCGAGAGCGCAGGATGGGTACATTTGGGCGCGTGGCGCGCGCGAACCGAAGTGCTGGAAATGACCGACGAAGAGATTGTGGATAGTTATCCTGAAGAGGTTGGCAAGCGCCTCGGCATTGACCGGCGTTGGGTAGCTGCAATCAATGCGCAGACGCCTGGCCTGACTGAGCAGGAAATCATGCCGCCGCTCAAGGCGCTTACGGAGGGGCTTGATGCCATGCTGGAGTAACTCGGCTGCCTGACTCGGCAATAATCTCTGGTAAATTTCGTTATTCACGTTGCCAGAAAACGCCGGACCTCGTCGCCAATCTGGGTTGCCACGACTGGCGCACAGGTGAATCGCTGGCGCTCGCGCTTGCCATTCTTTTCTAGGTCAACGCCGTAACGGTCAATTCCCAACACCCGCACGCCGCGTGCATGAGCCTCGCCGATTGCTGAAATGAACAACGCTTCTTCATCAGGCGGCATCACTTCAGCGCCCGACCATTCTGCGTTCCCGATCCATCGCATTTGACCGAACCCGGCAATGTAGCGGGCCTGCATCGGCACAAGCTGGAAAAAGTGGAACCCGGCAAGCGCCAGATATTGTTCGGCGTCTGGATGATAACGAAGGTAACGGGCCACCAGCGCTTCTGACGGCGTTACCCTCTTGACGTCTCCGACTATCGATAATCGTTCTCGGGCCAGCATGTTTCCCTCGCCATCCGGTTGCACAAGTAAACTTGCGCGAGCGTCGGCGACCAGATTTTTAGTATGTTCCGCGAGGTCGCTGATGAGAAATAACGGCCGATGCTGCTCGTCCAGCGCGAACGGCGCCATGGTCGCGAACGGGTAACCCGGAGCCTGCGTCGAGTGGGTGGCCAAACTGCCCCAGGAGGCATTGTGCAGCAAATGGATAATGGGTTCGAAATTATGGCTCATGGATATAAAACTTCAACAGCCACTTGCCTGAATCATTCGATAGCCGGCAATTGACGCGGTTTTCGGGTTTCGTCTGTGGCAACGTAGGTCAGCGTTGCCTCTGTCACTTTCACTGTTTCGGATGGCAAGCGGTTGCGCTCCGCGAACACTTCGACGTAAACGGTAATGGAAGTATTCCCCACTTTGACGATTTCTGCATAAAAAGACAATAGGTCGCCGACAAATACCGGATGCTTGAATAGAAATGAATTGACCGCAATGGTTGCCACCCGGCCATTTGCGCGGCGCACAGCGGGAATAGCGCCGGCAATATCGACCTGTGCCATGATCCAGCCGCCGAATACATCGCCGTGAATATTGGCGTCGGCTGGCACCGGCATCACACGCAACTGAGGCATTTTTCCTTCAGGAAGGGAAGTACTGTGATCTTCAGACATTCTTTTATCTCGTTCTTAAATAAAAACACGGCAGCAACCGACTGTTTGATCCGTATCATAATAGGGAACCTCATGATACCAGACTGTTTTCATCTCGGTTCTTCCAGGCGCTGCCGCTCACTTGCGTGCCTCGCTTTTCATTGAAACGGGTTATCATGATCGTTGGTAACTATCAGCCGCTGGCGCGAGTGCGGAGTGCG
>JBIODP010000452.1:0-1829 GCA_044445195.1 Burkholderiales bacterium
GTGCGTACACTGTATTTCTACTGTTAATGTTTTAGAAAGTGCTGTTGATATTAATCAAGCTATGATCCGATAGCATGACAGACTGCACGGCTGCAGTATTAATATAAAAACTTATCGAGTAATTGGCAAGCGCCGCTGGTCTGGCAGACAGCGCTTTGAGGAGACTGCAGCATGAACAAGACTTATCGCATTGTTTGGAGTGACGCCCGCAAAGCTTTTGTTGTCGCAGACGAGAGGGCAAAAGCAAAAGGCAAGCCTTCTTCCAGCCGCAAGGCGGCGGGGCAGGCTGTTATTGCCGCACTTCTGGCGCTGGGAGGAGCAGGGCAGGCGCTGGCGGGTGGGGGGAATGCGGCGCTTCCGACCAATGGCGTGGTTGCGGCAGGCACTGCGGCGATTGGCGTCAACGGCAACGCGATGACCGTCAATCAGGCAACCCAGAGCGCGATCATCAATTGGGGCACCTTCAATATCGGCTCTGCAGCCTCGGTTGATTTTGTCCAGCCCAATAGTTCTGCGACCGCGTTGAACCGTGTTTTATCGGCGAATCCCTCGCAGATTTATGGTTCTCTGATCTCGAACGGGACCGTGTTCCTGGTTAACCCGCAAGGCATCGTCGTTGGCCCGGGTGCGCAAATTAATGTTGGCGGACTCGTTGCCTCAAGCCTGAACCTTTCAGACGCAGACTTTTTAGCCAATAAATTCAACTTCCATGCGGTAGGCGCACCCGGCTCGGTCAGCAACGCAGGGAATATCAATGTCGCTCCAGGCGGTTTTGCTGCCTTGCTCGGCGGTCAAGTGAATAACTCCGGTTTGATTTCGGCAAAATTGGGGTCGGTCGCTTTAGCATCCGGAAATCAGGTGGCTCTCAGCCTTGACGACAGCGGTCTGTTGTCGGTAGGCGTTAAGCAAAGCGCCATTAATGCGCTGGTCAATAATTCCGGCGCCATTCTCGCCGATGGCGGCCGCATCGTCATGACGGCAAAAGCGGCTAATTCGGTGCTGGACACGGTAGTCAATAACGAAGGTATTTTGCAGGCCAGTTCCATCGGCGAACGTTCCGGCCAGATCTGGATGTTGGCGGCAGACCCGGTCGCCAATACTGGCGCCACAGGCGCAGCAGCCAATCTCGGCAAGGTGCAAAATGCATCCGGCGGCGTCGCTTCGTCCGGAACAATCGATGTCAGCGGCAATGCAGGCGCCACTGCAGGGCAAGTCACTATCGCCGGTAGTATGGTGGACGTCAGCGGCACGGTCAAGGCTGGAAGCGTGACATCCGGCGGCGGCCAGGTGCTTGTCAACTCCGTTCAGGGCACCACGATTGATTCGAGTGCCGTGATCGATGTGTCGAGCGCGGCCGGCGCCGGGTCGGCTATTCTCTGGTCTTCCGGCAATACGGCTTTCCACGGGCTTGTCGACGGCCAGGGTTTGGGGGCCGGCGGCCATGGGGCGACGGTTGAAATTTCTTCCGGCAAGACGGTTGCGATCGATGGAACCGCGTCGCTGGGCGCGCAAACCGCGGCGAATGCAGGAACCCTGCTGATCGATCCCGCTACCTTGGAGATTCAGCCTGGTGCCGGTACCGGCGTTGGCCCGAGTTATGTCAGCCAAAATACGCTTCAAAGTGAAAGCGGCAATATCGTTTTAAGCGCCGATGGCCAGATCACCATCGATGCGCTCACCAATAATGTCCTCGCGCTTTCGAATAGCGTAACCAGTTTTTCCCTCACTTCCAATAATACGGGCGGCATCCAGTTCCTGAATGCCGTTAATGGCGGCCCGAGCGGGATATCGACGAATAATGCGCCCGTAACCTTGACTGCATCCGGCAA
>JBIODP010000453.1:0-1815 GCA_044445195.1 Burkholderiales bacterium
ATACAAAAACGTGCCTGTGGATTCCGGAACTGCGACAATTTCAAGACCGCCGTCTACTTCCATTGCGGAGGACTTGATCTCTATCCCGCTTCGGCTACCCACAGAAAACTCGGATGAACCAAAATAAATATTGACTTGAGTCTCAATACTGATTAGAGTATCAAAAAAAATAATATGACGATCAGGATTGAAGGAGATAATTTCATGGCGGGTGCACTATCGGCGGCGATCCAATTCGCCGTTGAATCGAAAAATCAGGATTGGGCGCCGTCTATAAAAGACAGCCGCCGGCGAGCATCTATGCCGTTAATCGCGCCCACCTTTCCCTTAGAGTGAAAAAACTTGTGTCAGCGTCAAGTCGCCGTGAAAGGCGCTGCTGGTGCGGTGCAATAATTCAATTTTCTTAACTAATGGATGGCTACGTTTCCTGGCAAACAGGAGATGTCCATATAAATGAAATGACTGCAAATAACGAACCCGTTACCCCTGGACAAATCAGCTTGCAATACCGGAACTATATCGACGGAAAGTGGTGCGAGAGCGACTCGCATCGTCGTTTCGGCGTCCAAAATCCTGCCGATTTACGCGAGGTATGCCATCAATATCCCCTGTCGACCCGTGAAGACGTTGAGCGCGCAGTGGCGGGAGCTCACGATGCGTACGGCTATTGGCGGCAGCAACCTCTGTTGGAACGCGTCAGTATCTTGCGCAGGGCGGCGCAGATCATCCGCGCCAGGCGCCATGAAATCGCGCGAATCATCACCCTGGAGAATGGCAAGCTATTGCAGGAGTCGTATACGGAAATCGACGCGGCAGCCCTGGAGCTAGAGTACCAGATCGGCGAAGGAGAGCGGCAGTTTGGCCGGATCGGCGATTGTTATCGCGCCGAAATACTGGGCTACTCGCGACGCGAACCGGTTGGCGTCGTTTCCGTTATTGTTCCATGGAACTTTCCATTTAACGTGCCATGGCGCAAGCTTGGACCAGCATTGCTGGCCGGTAATACCGCCATACTGAAGCCGGCCAGCCAGACTCCGGCCGTTGGAGAGGCGGTAATCCAGATACTCATAGAAGCCGGCATCCCCGATGGCGTCGTCCAATTCGTTACCGGCTCCGGTGGAGAATTGTCGAAATCGCTGGTCGCTCATCCGTTGGTTCGCGCGGTGACCTTCACCGGATCGACCGAAGTCGGGCGGAACATTGCTGAACTTGCCAGCAAGAACTTCACGCGAACCCAGCTCGAAATGGGCGGCAAGAATCCAATGGTGGTGCTGGCTGACGCCGACCTTGATCTGGCAGCGCACGATGCTGCGGTGGGGGCGTTTTCTTGCGCCGGACAGTGGTGTACCGCCACCAGCAGGCTGATCGTCGAGGATAAAGTCGCCGATGTTTTGATGACTGCCCTGTTGAAGCATGCCGGCGCGTTGCGCCTGGGACCTGGATTGCAACAGGACGCGACGATGGGACCTGTCGCGGGAAGGGCTCAACTCGATTCTATCCTGATGCATATCGCCCGCGCCAAGGAGCAAGGGGCGCGATTTGTCGCCGGTGGCGAACGCGCCCTCGCCGCGAACCTGGAGCATGGCTGCTTCATCGAGCCGAGCGTTGTCGATAACCCATCTACAACCCTCGACATATCGAGCATGGAGATATTTGGCCCAGTCCTGGCGGTGTATAGAGTGCCTAGTTACGAGGCAGCGTTACGTCTGGCAAATGCGGTGCCTTACGGTCTTTCATCGTCCATCTATACCCGCGATCTCGACAAGGCGCTGCATTTTGCCGAACGAAGCGAAGTGGGGTTGACGCATGTAAATG
>JBIODP010000454.1:0-1814 GCA_044445195.1 Burkholderiales bacterium
CCTCTGACGCTTGGCAATTGAATAACACCGCCAATCCTCCATGACGGTTAGCCACGATTTCACGATTTAAATTCTCATTGCATTATCTTTTTTTAACTATTTTTGCTGCCGATTGAACACCTGAATAACCTATCGCCCCTTAAAATTCCCGGAGCGGCAAGCCGGTCCATTCCGCTTGTCGCAACCCGACTTTCATAGGGAACATGGGAAAATATGACCGGAACTTGCGCACCACCACTTGATTAGGAGATCACACCATGAGCACAACCCGATACACCGAAGAACATGAATGGCTACGCATAGAAACAGATGGCCTCGTCACAGTGGGCATTACCGACTTCGCGCAAAGCCACCTGGGCGATCTGGTCTATGTGCAACTGCCGGAAGTTGGCGCAGAACTCGCCAAAGGCGAAGAGGCTGCCGTGATTGAATCGGTCAAGACTGCCGGCGAAATCATGATGCCTGCCGACGGCACTATTATTGAGATCAATACGCTGTTGGCAGACGAACCGGGCAAAGTCAATGAAGAGCCGCTTGCAGGCGGCTGGTTCTTCAAGATGAAGGTCAAGCAACCGGACGAGTTGAATGCATTGATGGATGAAAATGCTTATGCAGCATTCATTGCGGGGCTGGACTAATAGTTTGAATTAAGAGTCGAAACTAAAAATTGGTTCAGGAACAGGTTGTGCAGTGTGATTTTTTTACAGGGCGATAGGAAATGGAAGTTGAAGTTACCATGATTCAGAAAAAGTCTGCTTTGGCGGATAGTGCGCAAGATAGTGCGCAGCACACGGATTTCATCGGCAGGCATATCGGACCGAATGAAACCGATCAAAAGGCGATGCTGGCCGAACTCGGATTTGACGGCATGGACGCCTTCATCAAGGCGGTTGTGCCGGCCAGCATCCTGTCGCATGCGCCGCTGCGCATCGCTCCGGCGCGCAGCGAACCCGAAGTGCTGGACACCTTGCATAAAATCGCGTCGAAAAATCAGGTATTTACCTCTTTCATCGGCATGGGCTACTACGATTGCCATACGCCGACCGTGATTTTGCGCAACCTGCTGGAGAATCCGGCCTGGTACACCGCCTATACGCCGTATCAGCCTGAAATTTCGCAGGGCCGCCTGGAAGCGCTGCTCAACTTTCAGACCATGGTGTCGGATCTGACCGGCATGGAGATCGCCAACGCATCATTGCTGGATGAAGCGACCGCCGCAGCCGAAGCGATGACCTTTTGCCGGCGGGTTTCACCAAACAAGAGCGCCACTTTTTTTGTTTCGCAAGACTGCTTCCCGCAAACCATCGATGTCGTGCGCACGCGCGCCGCGCCTATCGGTATCGAGGTAATTATCGGCGACCATCGCACCGACCTCGATCACCTGGATTGCTTTGGCGTGCTGTTGCAATATCCGGCGGTGGGTGGCGAGATTCACGACTACGCGAATACCGTAGCCAAAGCCCACTCAAAGAAAGCGCTGGTAGTAGTGGCGGCGGATTTGCTGGCACTGACCCTGCTCACGCCGCCCGGAGAATTTGGCGCCGATGTTGCGGTCGGCTCCGCGCAACGCTTCGGTGTGCCGCTCGGCTATGGCGGCCCACATGCCGCTTACTTCGCCACCAGGGATGTCAATAAGCGGCTGATGCCGGGCCGCGTAGTCGGCGTTTCCATCGATAGTCATGACAACCCTGCTTATCGCCTGGCGATACAAACCCGCGAGCAGCATATCCGCCGCGAAAAAGCCACCAGCAATGTATGCACGGCGCAGGTATTGCTCGCCAATATCGCCGGCATGTACGCGGTTTATCATGGGC
>JBIODP010000455.1:0-1798 GCA_044445195.1 Burkholderiales bacterium
CGCCTATATGCCGATCGCGAATAATATCGATGAACTCATGCGATATCGCAAAAGCGTCGCGCATATGTTTGCGGCGCTGCTCAGGGTGCAGGGTCGATTGCGCATCGGTGTCGCGCAAGCGGATTGCCAGCCGCGCTTCGAGCTTGATTCCCAATGCCCGCGACAATGGGCGGGCGATTTCCAATGCCTGATTAAATCCACGCTGCGCCAGCCGTTCGGCGCCCAGCGGCACCGGGATCAATATGGTCGGCAATGCCGGCAGCGGCGCGTGAGAAAGCAGCAGCGCATCCCGTAACATCCGCGCAAACAGCGGGGCCAACGCCAGCCTGCTCCCGAATTTAAGCGACACCACCAATTGGTCGATAGGCGCGCCGTAATCAACCGCGGCGATGGTGGCGTCATAGGCAGGCGGCTTATCCAGGCACGCGCCGCACCGCAGCGCGGTGGATGCCGTCATGGCAGGCAGAGGCATCGCGCACTGCCGGCAGCAATGCTGTCGATCTCGAAGAACTGGCGGCGGCATCCATCGCATATGGCTTGCTCATTGGTTGTTCCGCACAGCGCGCAACTTGAGGGCAAAACCGAAGGAAGGCGTGCCAAAATGGAATGTGACCAATGATGTAGACGGGAAAGCATGGCGCCTTGAAGTTGTTCAAGCGTGGTTCAAGCGTGCAGCAAGCGTGTAAACTGTCGGCATTATCTCACTTTTCCCTCTATCGCCCGTGCCGCCGACATCAGCCCAAACAGAATCCAAACTGAGCGCCCCGATCGACTTGCAACGCGTGCGCAAGTTGTTTGCCGATCCCGAGCGCGTGCGCGAATCCGATTTTCTGCGCCGTGAAGTAGCTGCCAGAATGCATGAACGGCTGGACCTCATGAAATTGGCGCCGAAACAGGTATTGGATGCCGGATGCGGCGAAGGGGCGGATATCGTCACCCTGCAGAAACGCTACGCCGACGCGCAACTGGTCGGAATCGACGCGGCGCCTGCCATGTTAACCATGGCGCGCAACAGGCGACCTCGGCCCGGTCGGCACTAAACCGCTTGCTATTGCCGTTGCTGCCCGATGGGTTGGGCCTGCGTGCAGGAAAAGGCGCGGCCGGCTTGCTGGCCGGCGACTTTGCGCGGCTGCCGTTCGGCACCAACGCATTCGATCTGCTGTGGTCGAATCTGGCGTTGCATTGGCATCCGCAGCCGGATCGGGTGTTTGCAGAGTGGCGGCGCGTGCTGCGCATCGACGGCCTAGTGATGTTTTCATGTTTCGGGCCGGATACCTTCAAAGAGCTGCGGTCGGCGTTTGCCGCGGTCGATGAGTCGCCCCATGCGTTGTCGTTTGTCGACATGCACGATTTCGGCGACATGTTGATTGAAGCCGGCCTGTCAACGCCGGTAATGGACATGGAGAACATCACGATTACGTATGAAACGGTGGACAAGCTTCTGGCCGATGTGCGCGCCTGGGGCGGCAATCCGTTGCTGACGCGTCGGCGCAGCCTGATCGGCCGCCAAGCGTGGGCGCGCGCCGTGCAGGCGCTTGAGCATAGCCGTCGTTCGGACGGGCGAATTCCACTGACTTTCGAAATTATTTATGGACACGCGTTCCGGCCGGTGCCCCGCACAACATCCCGCGGCGAAGCTATTGTGCGTTTCGATTTGCCTAAAAAATAGTCACCAAAATAATGGCTTGCGCCCGCGCTAATTTTGATTTAGATCAAGAAAAACCAGATTCAGTTTTGGTTTATATCACAATCGGCAAGACTTTATTATGATCTAAATCAAATTTCCGGTTTATAATCC
>JBIODP010000456.1:0-1789 GCA_044445195.1 Burkholderiales bacterium
CAACTGACCAACACCGACCGGAGTATTCAGGATGAGCCCGCAAGAAACGCAAGCCCTTCAAACTTTTTTGAACCAACTCACGCAGGTGCAGGGCATTGTCAAAGACCCGCAAGCGGATGCGCTGATCGCAAGCGCGGTGGCGCAGCAACCCGACGCGGCGTACTTGCTGGTCCAGCGTGCATTGCTGATGGAGCAGGCGGTTAATGCGGCGAAGGCGCAAATTGCAACGCTGCAGACACAGCTACAAAGTGCGCAATCTGCGACGCCCGGCTTCCTGGATGGAGCGAATGCATGGGGGAACAGTGCTGCGGTGGTAGCCCGGCCGGCGACCCCGATGATGTCAAGTCCGGCTGCAACCGCGCAAGTACCGATGCAAACTCCACCGCAGGCGGCGGCACCAGGATTTTTCAGCGGAAATGCCGGTAGCATCCTCGGCACAGTTGCCGCCACTGCGGCCGGTGTGGCAGGCGGGGCGTTTCTGTTCCAAGGCATCGAAAACCTGATGGGGCATCACCACAACGCGTCAGGATTTTTGGATCAGCCCGGCATGGCCCCTTCGGCGGCACCGCCTGAAAACACGACCATCAACAATTTTTTGGGGACGGACAAGCTTGTCGATGATGCGACCGCATTTCCGGCTACCGACGATTTTGCCGATTTTACTTCCACTGATGACGGTTCGGCTTTGGTCTAAGCGCGGGTCTAACTGCGCCGGCCTGACATTCCAAGAATTGGCGGATTCAATGAAACCCAAACAAAATGAATTGTGGTCACTTCGGAAGGTTGGCGTCGCCAGCCATGCTTTGATTGAAACTATCGAACAATGATTACGATACACATACTGGAAGCCCCCGCCAAAGATCGACTGCTGGTGTCATGGCGGCAGTCCGGCCTTTGTAACTATACGGAACAACTGTGGGCCTTGCGCAATGCCGGGCATACTGCACGCTGCGCAATCAGCGGGCAACCGATTCGCCGCGGCGACAAAGTCTATCGGCCCGTCGGCAAACCGATGAATCACGCGACCTGTATTTTGGCCGACGCGGTGAAACTGCCATAAGTGGCGTGCCCAACCACGCATCCTACGGGCAAATATAACCAAACCTTTGCCAAGTCGCAGGATCGATCTCGATCGGCCCGCTGCGTTTGGTGTCCAGATTGAGCATAACGCCATGCTGCGCAATCCGCCCCTTGGAAAACAATTCATACAGCAGGTGCGATGCGAAGCGCACGATCACGTCGTTGACGAACAGCCCCTGCGATGCGAGCGACATGCGCACCGAACAAGACGGTTTGTTATCGTCCGCCACGCTCTCGTCCAGCAAGTCCGGGAATAACTCGGTCACGCACGGCAGCCGTGGCGCATCGCCATTGTTCTTGCGCCCGTATGAATCCGGTGCCTGCCCCAAAATGGCCTGCGCATCCGCTTCCCGATTGCCGATGTCCAGCCAATAGCGGCATCGTCCGTAACCCTGAAACAAGCGCTGATGGATGGCGCGGCGGGCGCTACGCGTATCGACGCAACTGATCATAATATCTGCGTCCGTACCACCGCCATTGCGCCCGTAGTCCTCATAGCGGCATGGCAGCGCTTCCCAATCCAGTCCGTAAAACTGATTCAGGCGATGGATCGTCACCACTGCTTTCAAACGTCCGATGTCAGCGCGGCTGTATAGCTGTCTGCCTACGTTGGCCTCGCTCACCCGGTCGGCGTCGAATGCCATCACATGCAGTCCGTGCGGATGCCCAAGCTCTTTCATTGCGATATCGAGCCGCGCCAGACAGGCCG
>JBIODP010000457.1:0-1783 GCA_044445195.1 Burkholderiales bacterium
GATTGCGATGATTATTTACTCGATGGTGGCGCAGCAGTCGGCAATTGCTCTGTTTACTGCAGGCATTCTGCCGAGTCTTCTCATCGGGTTCGTCGATTCGATCTACGTCATGTCCTATGCCCGGATTAAAGCCGTTCCACTAACGGCTGGCGCGCGGTGGGCTAACATTTTAGCTTCCACAAAAGACGCAAGTTGGTCTATCGGTACAATCGTCGTCATTTTCGGCGGCATTTACGGCGGCATATTCACGCCAACCGAGGCTGCCGGCGTTGCAGTCGTCTATTCGCTTTTCATTACCATGGTGATCCACCGAGAGGTTGGCATCGCCGAACTCAAGCGCATCATCGTGAACGCGGTGGTCTTGATCTCTCAAATCATGATGATTGTGTCCGCTGCGGGCATCTATGCCTCGCTTCTTACGACCAGCGGGATTCCTCAGCAGCTTGTCGCAAAAATCATTGCACTAAACTTGCCTGAATGGGCGACGCTTTTGTCCCTCAACGTTATGCTCCTAATAATGGGGAGTTTTCTCGAGCCGCCAGCAGCCATTTTGATCCTAACGCCGCTCCTCCTCCCGATCGTTCAGGCCGTTGGTGTGGATCCAATCCACTTCGGCATTATCATGGCCGTCAATTTGAGCATTGGCATGTACTGCCCTCCGTTCGGCCTCAACCTTTTTGCTT
Source organism: Burkholderiales bacterium (assembly GCA_044445195.1). Taxonomy (GTDB): domain Bacteria; phylum Pseudomonadota; class Gammaproteobacteria; order Burkholderiales; family Burkholderiaceae_D; genus PKWO01. Next base: position 684 of record JBIODP010000457.1, read on the forward strand.
CCCAGGCAGTATTCGAGACGCCGCTTGGCAATATTTACCGCGGCGTTCTGCCATTTGTTGCGATTAATTTTCTAACGCTCTTAGTTATCACATACGTGCCGGCAATTTCGATGGCGCTTCTTGGCCACGGTCACTAAACAGCCTATTGTCATCAAACGAAATTCTGATCAGCAATCCGCTCGAACGACACCCGGCCAGCGGTTTTCTCCGTTGCATCAAGACGGCCAGACAGCGTGCTTATCGCGAAGAGCAACCTATTGCACAACTAATTTCAGCCGCCGGCCTTTATACTCGAGAACAATTTGTGCCCTACATCATTTTTCACTGACGCCAGCGACTTTTACGGCTTCAGCCCACAGCGACATATCGGCCGTTATTATCGCCGCAAATTCCTCAGGTGTATTCCCGAGTGCATCGGCGCCAAAGCTGGCAAGCCTCTCCGAAAATTTCGGATCCTTGACCTCGCGAGAGATCAAGGCCGCGATCTTACTGATAATTTCTTTTGGCGTCCCTGCAGGAGCCATTAGCCCATTCCAGGTTAACGTTTTGTATTTCGGATAGCCGGACTCGCTCACCGTCGGAACATCGGGAACCTGAGGCATTCGCTGGGGACTCGATACCGCCAGCAATCGGATAGTGCCCGCCGCGGCCTGCGGAAGCGCATCGGATAGGTTTGAAAACATCGCCGGTATGTGACCAGCAATGACGTCGGCCAGCGCCGGCGCGTTACCCTTGTAAGGGACATGGATCATTTGAATGCCACATTCTTTTAAAAACAATGCCATCGACAAATGGTTAAGGCTGCCGACACCCGCTGACGAATAGGCAAGCGCGTTGGGTCGATCGCGAACATAAGAAACAAACTCGGCAAGAGTCTTCGCCGGAAAGTCTTTGTTGACGACCAAAACAAAAGGATTTGTCGCGACGATACTGATCGGTTCAAAATCCTTCACTGGATCGTACGGTGTTTTCCTCATTGCCGGCAGGATCGCAATTTGCGGCAGTGCAGCCATAAACAACGTGTAGCCGTCAGGCTGCGCCCGCGCGACCGCTTCAGCCGCGATGGCGCCGCCCGCTCCTCCGCGGTTCTCGACCACAAA
>JBIODP010000458.1:0-1759 GCA_044445195.1 Burkholderiales bacterium
ACCGGCAATTCGCTGCCACCGGTAGAATGGTGCGACATCCCGCCGGTCATTTGGGAAACCTGATCCTGGAGAGTGTCGATTTCTCGCTGCATATCCTGCATGCGATCAGCGTCCGTTTCAGCAAATGCCGGCACGGCGATGATCAACGATGCTCCAATTATTGACGCACTCAACAAACCCGGCACACTCCACTGCCCCGAATTCTTCATGCTTCTATATCGTGCGGTTGCCATTTTGGGCCTCCAAAATTTACGTCAATTCAAGTTTGCGTGGATGTTGCTATCCGATGCCCTTGCACATTAAAGTCACGCAAATACTTTTGCAAAGCGGCAACGCAATATTACTACTTCTGTCAAAAATATCAGCAAGAATCATTTGATCCGGGGATTCTAATTTCAGAGATGCACTTATTCAAATTGTGCGGTTGGACGCAGACAGTTACAATGCCGCCATGCCCGATTTCAATCTGACCCACCATTTCCTGATCGCCATGCCCGCCATGCAGGAGGGGGTTTTTGCCGGCACACTGACCTACATATGTGAACACAACGAGAACGGCGCGCTGGGCATCGTGGTGAATCGCCCCATCAGCCTGACGCTGGCCGAGATGTTCGATCAGGTCAGCATCCCTCTTCATCAACCCAGACTTGCGAAGATGCAGGTGCATTTTGGCGGGCCTGTGCAAACCGAGCGAGGCTTTGTGTTGCACGACACACCGGGGAATTGGGAGTCAACCCTGCGCATCAACGACAAGCTGTCTTTGACCACTTCCAGGGATATACTCGAAGCGATAAGTTTAGGGCGGGGGCCGCGCAACATGATCGTGACGCTGGGCTATGCGGGTTGGGATCAGGGGCAGTTGGAGCACGAGATCACCGAGAACACCTGGCTGACCGTACCAGCCTCCGAGCATATCCTGTTCGACTTGCCGGCCGAGGAGCGACTGCCGGCGGCAATGGCTTTACTCGGCGTGGATTATGCCTCGCTAGTGGAGGATGCCGGACATGCCTGACATAAGAGGACAGAAGACAGAGGACAGAAGACAGAATAAACCACATAGCGACACCACCCATTCCTCAGTCCCAAGTTCTCCGGTAGAAGGAACACTTCTGGCATTCGATTTCGGCACCAAACGCATCGGCATCGCCGTCGGCAACACTTTGTTGCGTCAAGCCTATCCGCTGACCACAATCGACGAAAAAAAGACCGACGCACGCTTCAACAGGATCGCAACGCTGATCGATGATTGGCAACCCAGTGCGCTGGTGGTCGGCCTGCCCTGCAACGACGATGGCACACCGCATGAGTTGACCGCGCTGAGCCGCCGCTTCGCGAACCGCCTCAAGGGGCGGTTCAAATTGCCGACGATTTTGCTGGATGAGCGTTATACTTCGCTCGCCGCAAGCGCGCAGCTGAACGCGGAGGGCATCCACGGCAGAAAACAAAAAGCCCTGCTCGACCAGTATGCCGCACAGCAGATCTTGCAGGCGTACTTCGATGAACCACAGGCGGGAATGATCGCATGAACAATCCTCAGCTTAACCGGAACGGAGAACTCCAGCATCTGCTGACGACCGAAGGTTTGCCCGTTGGCATCGTGCGCGACATACTCGACAGAGCCGCGACCTTCGTCGATGGCAGAGATGGGCTTGAGATCAAAAAAGTCCCGTTGCTGCACGGCAAGTCGGTGTTCAACATGTTCTTCGAGAGCAGCACGCGCACCCGCACCACCTTCGAGATCGCCGCCAAGCGTTTGTCG
>JBIODP010000459.1:0-1756 GCA_044445195.1 Burkholderiales bacterium
GCCCCTCTCCCGCAAGCGGGCGAGGGGTGTGCAGCTGGCAACGTGCGGGTAACGATTAGGGCGCCGGCATGAGAAATCGGAGCGCCCCATCCTGTTGACTTTTTATAACCATTGCAGCAGAATGGTTATCTACTTCGGTCGGCCCCAGACCATGGCCCCGAATCCAAGGCTCCGAACCCGCCTCGTTAGTTAGAGTCCGTTAGCGTTTGATGCGCGCTTCGGAATTAACGATTAGTCTTCCGACGGAGGCCGAAGTGTATGCTGCTCGACATTTTCCCTATTGATATCCTATTTACGCTGGGCTTTGCGCCACAGCGGATGAGCGGCGCTGTGCGTAAATTGCGGAAAGAAAATTGACTTTGCGCTTCGTCAATTTGAAAATCTGGGCTCAACTGATGGTCGCGATTGGCGTCGCGCTACTGATTGTATGGCCAGGCGTGATTGTGTGGGAAGACCATGTCAATCGGGAAAGCGCTATAGAACAGGCGCGCGCATTTTCTCTCAGTATGCATGACGTTACGATGATCGGCCTCACCAGTTTGATGGTTACCGAGAACGCCAAGAACCGTAACGCATTTCTCGACCGGATCAAACAACTCGGCGCCATACGCGATGTCCGCGTCCTGCGCGGCCGGGGAATCATCCGCGAGTTCGGGCCCGGGCAACCCGGCGATGAGGCCAACCCGGACGAATTTGAAAAACAGGTGCTGCAAAGCGGCAAGGAAGTGATTCGGGTCGAATCCGACGACAAGGGCGAATATCTGCGGGCGGTGCGGCCGGTCGTGAACTCCAGAGATTATCTCGGCAAGAATTGCCTGAAATGTCACAAGGTGCCGGAAAACGAGTTGATGGGCGTGGTCAGCATGAAGATTTCGTTGGATCAAGTCAACGCCGTGTTATTCCAGCAGCGCATCTATCTGGTTCTTGTCGCCATAGCCTCCTTCATTCTGTTACTGATCTTGATGTTCCCGTTGATCTGGAAGGTGGTCAGCCCCCTCAGTCGTTTTGCGCAAAAAATCGATGCGATGGCGGGCGGGCGCGAGCCGCTTCGGTCTTTGCAACTGGAAGGGAGTCCGGAGATCAGGCGATTGCTCGGCAGCTTCAACAAGCTGCAGCAGCATATCGGCGAACAGGCCCATTCGCTGCGGGAACGCGCAGAGCAGATGCGGCTTGCGGCGTCGGTATTTGAGGGGACCAGCGAGGCCGTGCTGATTACCGCTGCCGATAACCGCATCATCAGCGTGAATCACGCTTTTTGCAAAATGTCCGGTTTTGATAAAAGCGAGCTCATTGGACAAAATCCCAGGCTATTGCAGTCGCGCAAGCATGATCGCAGTTTTTATCAAAAGATGTGGGCTACCTTACTGAGCACAGGTCAATGGCAGGGAGAAATCTGGAACCGCCGCAAGAACGGCGAGATATACCCTGAGCGGATGACCATTTCGACGCTGTATGACGAAGATGGCAAGATTCTTCGGCACATCGCTATTGCTGCCGACATCACGAAGCAAAAGCAAGCCGAAACGCTGATCTGGCGACAGGCAAATTTCAACCTGCTGACCAATCTGCCTAACCGTCAAATGTTACATGTGCTTTTGCTGCAGGCAGTGGATAAGTCGCGGCGAGACGGCATGTTGCTGGCGGTATTGCATGTCGACCTGGACTACTTCGCCGAGGTAAACGACACCTTGGGCCACGGTGCAGGGGATCAATTAATCATAGAGGCGGGGAGACGCATTTCCGCTTGCACCAATAC
>JBIODP010000460.1:0-1750 GCA_044445195.1 Burkholderiales bacterium
GCCGATTCGAGCGCGCGCAGGCTGGTAGTGCCGACCGCCACCACCGCATTACCGGCTGCCCGTGTCGCCTGCACCGCGGCGACCGTCGCCACCGGTATCGTGTACCACTCGCTATGCATCTTGTGTTCGGTCAGGTTTTCGGTGCGCACCGGTTGAAAAGTGCCGGCGCCGACATGCAAGGTCACAAACGCGAATTGCACCCCTTTGGCAGTAAGCCTGTCAAGCAATGGCTGGTCGAAATGCAGCCCGGCGGTGGGCGCTGCGACTGCTCCCGGCATTTTTGCGTAGACTGTCTGATAGCGCTTTTCGTCAAATGCATCCGGCGTATGACCGATGTAAGGCGGCAACGGCAGTTGCCCATGGGCGTCGATCGTCTCGAACACATCGCCGGGAAATTGCAGCGTATAAAATTCTCCGACGCGTTCGCCGACTACCACATCGAAGGCGTCGGCCAAGCGGATCACGGTACCCTGCGACGGCGACTTCGAGGCACGTATCTGCGCATGCGCAGTACGGTTGTCCAGCACCCGTTCAATCATGACTTCCACCTTGCCGCCGGTTTCCTTGATGCCGAAAAAACGCGCTTTCAATACGCGTGTGTCATTAAATACCAGCAAGTCGCCCGCCGACAATTGCAGCGCAATATCGGCAAATGCGCGGTCAACCAGTTGTTTGCCGTCGACATGCAGCAAGCGCGACGCGCTACGCTCGGGCAACGCTGTTTGCGCAATCAACTCTGGCGGCAAGTCAAAATCGAAATCGGAAAGTGAATACATGGGGCGCAATGGGACTTGGAGCGTGCCGGCGGTTGCCAGGAATGGAAAATGACTCGAACCGGACGCTTGCTGACGAAAACCGGGTATTTTACGCCCTGTGGCCGGCATTTCAATAATTACCTGGCAGGCCAGGATGCAATCCCAGCCTGCGTCCCTACCAAGAACAGTTTAGCCCGTTGTCACAATGTGGCAGTCGCCAGCTTCGCGCTAAAGCCGATGAACAGGACGCCAACGCCGCCAGACATGCCGGCAGAGAAACGACGGCGGCGGCGAAATGCCTCCGCGAGCCATGCACCGGAAAAAATGATGGCAGTCAGGTAGACGAAACTGGTCACTTCGCACACGAGTCCCAATAGCCCAAAAGAAAGCAGCGGCGAACCGAACTCAGGATCGACAAACTGGATAAAGAAGGAGATAAAGAACAGAATCGCCTTCGGATTCATCAGGCTGATCACGAGCGCTTTGCCGAACGGATTGCTCGCACCGACCTGCGCCGCCGGAACTGATGCCGCCGCATCGCGGGCGCGCCAGGTTCGCCAGCATCTGCGCAGCATTTGCAGGCCGATCCAGCCGAGATACGCCGCACCGATGTACTTCACCACGTAAAAAAGCGCGGGGCTGGCCTTGAGCAGCGAAGCCACGCCGCCGGCCGACAGCACCATCAAGATCAGGTCGCCCAGAAATATCCCGCATGCCCCGCGATAGCCGTCGCGCACCCCGCGTTGCGCCGCAATGCTCAGCACATACAGCGAGTTCGGCCCCGGTAGCAGCACGATAATAATGGTTCCAAGAAGGAAGGTCCAGAAATCGGTAATGCCAAAGCTGGTGTGCATCAGCGCGTTCATGCCCTGCTCCCAATCAATGCGTTGAACCGTAGCAACCAAAAACCGCTTGTCAGCATAATAACGTGATCCTTTAAGAGCAACCGCGATCCGATCGATAGGCGCGGTTTAGATAAACTTGCCATTATAGAC
>JBIODP010000461.1:0-1734 GCA_044445195.1 Burkholderiales bacterium
CTATTAATTCACCGCACGCATGTTGATTTACATACCAGGGTGGGTCGGTCGGCAACACGCACTCGATGCAGTATGCATCATGTGCATAATGCAACTTGCTTGCTCCGGGTTCCGGCACAAACTGCCAGTCAAGGTGCAGGGATTCATGGTCTTCGCGCCAAGCCAGTATGGCGTGCTTTGCCTGTCCCGGGCGCAAAGGGCGCAGCAGGTTCATCCTCAAGGCTTGCCGCGATTCGGCCCACACCAGTTTGTTTTGGTCGAGCAGCGCTTGCAACAATCCGGCCGCATCCTTTCCCTCAGGCACCCTGGCATGAAAGTAACCCGGATCGATTTTCATCGCCATGAAGCGCTCTATCAAAGCCCGGTCGCCAGGCTCAAGCTCAAATGGCGGCGCTGTCAAAAACCTGGGCAGGGCAGGAATCGGGGCAACCTTGAATGCTTGCCCATTCATGTGCAATTTTGCTCTGCAGACAACTAATGCGACCGACTTCATGCGGTCGTCGGGAACAAGGACAAAACAGAGACGGTCCGCAAGTGTCGGCGCCTTGGCAACCAACCTTCTCTCGCCCGCCGGCGCAATGGTTTTTTTCCTGGAGTCGACCGGCAAAGGAGCGCGCGGCGGCGCCCGGTTGGCCGAACCGGGCGCCTTGACCATACCCCAATGTTTTTGCGCCAGGCGTAAATGTTCGATCAGCACCGCAGCGACATGTTCGCAATTATGTGCTGCCTTACACGAGCAATTGCCTTTAACAACCAGCGTGCCGTGCTCTTCTTGCAGCGCCACTACCTGATTGTAGCGATTGCCATCGATATCATCGACCTTGGCGTCGATGATATCGCCATCCTGATGCAAAGCAGAGACAAAATCGGATGCGACGCTCGCCAAGCCACGTTCAAAGAGCGATGCGCCCATTGTGTTGAGCACATCGTCCATGGTAAATTTCATCAAGATTTTCATTACCGCCGCATCGTTGAACCAACAGGCATTTTACGCTGCAAAGCGACGATTGTGTTTTGACGATCGGTTTGGCCAATAAACCTGCCCAATAAGCGTGGCCAATAAGCTTTGATCGACCGCTACGCGATGTTGCTGTATGCTCGAACTGCAGATTCGACTCGAATACACCATGACAAAACAATCCCTTGATAGCGGCCATTCCGGGCAAATTCATTTAAACGCGGAAATGCGCCACAGCGCCGCCAAGTCGTTGCGCGAACGCATTCCACGCTCCGCGCATGGAAAATGGCGGCCGGCGTCCAAGGGGCGGGATGTCATCGGGATGCTGGAGCAGTCCAATGTGGGAAGAGTGCCTGAATTGGTGTCGATTCGTTACGGCAGGATGCTGCAGTCGCCCTTTGCCTTCTTGCGCGGCGCCGCTTCGATCATGGCTTACGATCTGTCCGGGACGGCGGCCTCGGGCATTCGGACTCAGGTTGGCGGCGATTGTCACCTGATGAATTTCGGCGAATTCGGCACACCTGAACGCAACCTGGTTTTCGATATAAACGATTTTGACGAAACCCTGCCGGGGCCGTGGGAATGGGATATCAAACGTCTTGTTGCCAGCGTCATGGTGGCAGGCCGCCACCGGCATTTTCCTGACGGCGATAATAAAAAGGCAGTGCTTGCGGCAGTCCGGTCTTATCGGGAGAAAATGGCAGCGTTCGCGACGATGAGCCCCATGCAATGCTGGTACAGCCATATCAATGCCGATGATTTGGCCAGTCTTAGCC
>JBIODP010000462.1:0-1733 GCA_044445195.1 Burkholderiales bacterium
CTGAAACGGATCTGAACAAAAAAATTCAAAGTTATGCAGGAAAAAATGTAGCTACTACTTTTGAGTTTGCAGAGAAGCTTACCAGAGCCAAGGATTTTCAAGAGCTCGTACAGATTCAGGCGGAGTTCATGCAAACGCAATTGAAAACGTTAAGCGAGCAGGCTAGGGACATTGGCGATGTGGCAACCAAAGCAGCATCCGATGCGATGAAGAGATCCTCGGGTTCGTTGTCTTGATTGAGTTTTGTGCCTTCAGCGACGTTGAATACGGTCATAACGACGATGCGAGGTCAGCTTCTCAATTCTGATCACGGAGCGCCAGTCTATAACGAGAAGTTAGCTAACGGACAAAAGCTTATCGGAAAAATACATGCCACCTGCAATCCTCTTGAACAATGAGTAATGACTTAGGGCGCTATCATGCCTTCTGCGCTATAGGACAAATAATATATGAGAATTAGGCGGCGTGGACAAAATCATTGACGCGTGAATCTCGTTTTGATTCATGGCAACTGGAATTCGATCTATCGGCGGTTCCGGCGATGGAGCGCCTCTGGGGTTTGGGAGAGCGTCGCCTGGCATGGACGAGAATGAGCTTTTGAGTGTGATCGTGCGGCATCACTTTAGCCCGCAGGTCGGTTAGCCACTTGCCCGATGATCGTCGAAGTTATCAGCGACAGCCTCGCATGCTGCCGCTAATTCCAAGAGTTCTTGTTTCTTGGCGGCATCCTTGGTCGCTTCGGCTAGCTCTCGGTATTTGGCCGCTTCTTCGCGGTAATAGTCGGAGTTGTGCATGGGGCGACGCTCGGCAGCCGGACTGCGTAAGCGATTAACGATAGCACAAAAGTCAGAGGCAGCTCTTCCCTCCCGACCCGCGCCAAGGCGCTTGGTATCGCGACACCGAACTTTTGCCGGGATTCGCCGGAAAATCAGGACAGCAGCGCTGTCTCATTGAGTTATGTCATTTCTGCATTTTCGTCGGCCCGTTAAAGAATGCGAGATGATTCGAGATGATAAACAATCCTTTGCGCCGTCGTGCCAGGTTGCGCGATGCCGATGATCCTCGTGCAGATCGATCCGCGGGTCGCCTCATTTGCAGAACTGCATACCTTTCGATTCTTCGGTTGCGGTGACTTGCGCGCAATAGAGCAGAATGCAAATCCTTGCGTCCCGCGGGCATGGCCGCGCCCGAGTCTTTTTGACTAAGGCCGCTGGTGCGTTTGAATGGTTGGCGGCCCATAAACGGAAATTTATTTGTTCGGCTCAATACGAGGTTGTTAAATACCGCTGTGTGCAAGCGTCGCCCATCTCCCCCGGGCGACGTGAATCCTCCACTATCACTGCACAAACCCGCGTTCTAACCGGCGCGGTTTTTTTTAATGAAACTTGAGCTATTGCAAGAATGAAAAACGTAACGCTCCACGCCTTCGAACGCTTAAAGGCGGCACGATCTCGTTCCAGCGTGGCGGCGTCATTGACTCTACGGTTCGGAATTTATCGAGCACCGGAGCGAACCATGAAGTTTCCAGTCCGGTCGGTATTCCTGACGACTTCACCCTAGTGATCCGACCGGACAAAACTCAGCATTCATCGCCTTGTTTGAAATTAAAGAGGCCGCCAAATGAGGCGGCCTAATTGCGGCTGTGTCGTGAACTATTGGCGTGCCGTAGGTCGCAAGACCCAAGCTACAAATACTAGAGTGGGCGTCCAAGCGACCATAATTCCGAATAGGAA
>JBIODP010000463.1:0-1731 GCA_044445195.1 Burkholderiales bacterium
ATCGATCACTTAAGCTTGCTGCTGGATTTGCATTCAAGCCGCTTGGGGCAACTGCTGGAGCAATCTGAATTGGCGGTCAATTTCGATGGCGGCCACTTCTCTTTGCACGATGCCAATACCGGCGGGCAAATGCGAATTGCGCTCGACAGCGGTGAACTCAAATCTGCTGCAGGAGCCCCCGTGTACCTCGACTTGATCGGATCGCTCGATAATGTCCCCGTTTCCATCGGCATACAAACCGCCAAGGCCGTTGACCTGATTAACCCCGGCTTGCCGATTCCATTCAAATTTATCGCCAGCACATCCGGCGCCGCCATTCAGTTGTCCGGCGACATTGGCCGCCCCTTTAAAAAGACGGATATCGAGCTTGCGCTCGACATGAGCGGTACTCGTTTCGACAATCTCAATTCGCTGGCGCATACCTCGTTGCCACCATGGGGGCCGTGGTCGGCCTCGGGAAAATTCCGCATGTCCCCCAGCGGCTATGAAGTTTCGTCATTGCTGCTGCAGGTGGGCAGCAGCCAGCTTAACGGGCATGGCAATATGAATACGAAAGCCGCGCCGCCGCGCATTGATGTCGCACTGACAGCGCCGGCGATCCAGATCGACGATTTCAGATTCGGTGACTGGTCTTTTGAAAAAACCAAGCCAGCCGCTTCAGGGAAGCCGAAAAACAAGGAAGAATTACGCCAGCAAGCTGGCGAGGAGAGCAATCATGCCCAGCAAATTTTAAGCCCGGAAGTGCTTCGGCGGCAGAATGCATATTTGACGGTGCGCGTGGATCAAGTCACTTCCGGCCAAGACTTGCTGGGCAGCGGCAAACTCGAAGCGAAACTGGAAAATGGCCGCGCCGAGATCGGCCCGGTCGTTGTCAATACGCCTGGCGGCTCGGCATCGTTCCTGCTGGGATATGAGCCTGGAGAAAAAGATGTAGCAGTCAACCTGCGCGCCGAAGCAAAGCATTTCGATTACGGTATCCTGGCGCGCCGCGTAAACCAGAAGAGCGAGATGCGAGGGACTTTTAGCCTGGATGTCGATATTAACGCCCACGCCCAGTATCTTTCGGACCTGATGCGCAACGGCAAGGGTTACATCAATTTTGCCGTGTGGCCGGAAAACCTGAAATCCGGCTTTCTCGACCTCTGGGCAGTGGATGTACTGATGGCGCTATTGCCCGTTATTGACTCGTCAAACGCATCCAAAGTGAACTGTGCAATCGGACGCTTTGTGTTAAAAAATGGCAGGCTGTCCGACAAAACCATCCTTATCGACACCAGCCGAATGCGCGTTACCGGCAAGGGAGAAGTGGACTTCGCGGCGGAAGATATCCGGCTATACGTGCAACCTCGCGCAAAAACCCCGCAGTTCCTGAGTTTCGCTCTTCCCATCGAGGTAAGCGGCAATTTCAATGACTTTCATATTGGCGTCAGGCCGGCGGATGTGCTGGAAACCGTGGGGCAGTTTGCCACCTCGGTTGTATGGGTGCCGATAGAAACGCTGTTCGGGAAAACTACGCCTTCCGACGGACGCGATGTGTGTGCGGCTGTAGAATTTAAATAAGGGCGATTAAGATAACGTCTTTCAGTCAGCCAGCCTAAGGTTGGGCTCCAGTTTGACCAGGCTGCTGCTGTTCGTTGTCTGCTGGCGGCGAAATCCTGGCATCACTCTCCGGGTCCGGCTTGGCCGCAGTGTGCGGGGTTTTTGTGATCTGAATGGCAGGCTGTGTCACAG
>JBIODP010000464.1:0-1723 GCA_044445195.1 Burkholderiales bacterium
ATTAAGACGTGCGGATGCGGTTGACGTGAACACGGCGGACGAGCCTGAGGCACTGCCCGAAGTCAGGGCGATTGCTTGAGCAATCTAAACGATTGGAAAATTTTCGCTTTTGCAAGCACCCTCTCCCCCGCCCCTCTCCCGCAAGCGGGCGAGGGGTGCAAACCGGCGCCACTAACTTGCGGGTAACGGTCAGCCATTCTGCCCGAGGCACTGCCCGAAGTCAGGACGATTAAGACTCGCCGTCGCGACTGCTGTAGCGGGGAAACACATTCCACCACACAGCGATGCGTCGCCTTCGACTGAAGCCAATTCACATGCGGCGGAAGGCGCTTCGCTTTTCCCTACAACGGCAACCTGCACTGGAAGGCTTTTTGCCCGAAGTTATTGGGAAGTTGCGCGATGATGAGTTGATCCAAGGTGCGCCTGAAGGGACAGGCGACAAAAAAGAAGTGATGCGGGTTCCTACACACCCGACCCGCCAGGATTTATAATCTGGCTTTAACCGCATTTATCTTGAACGCTCCCATGACTGCAAAATTAATAGATGGAACCCTGTTGTCGCAGCAATTACGCGCCGGCATTACCCAACGTGCGGCTGCGCTGACCGCTGAAGGCAAACAACCCGGCCTGGCGGTGATCCTGGTCGGCGAAGACCCGGCGAGCCAGGTCTATGTGCGCAACAAGGTCAAAGCCTGCGCCGACACCGGTATTCGCTCTATATTGGAAAAATACGATAGCGCCTTGCCGGAAGCCGAGTTGCTGGAGCGCATTCAAGCCTTGAATAACGATCCGGCCATCCATGGCATCCTGGTTCAAATGCCGTTGCCCAAGCACATCGATCCGCAAAAGGTCATTTCTGCGATTTCCACGTCTAAGGATGTGGATGGCTACTCGGTGCAAAGCGCGGGTGAACTGCTGGCCGGCTTGCCCGGTTTTCGGCCATGCACGCCCTACGGCTGCATGAAATTGATTGAAAGCACCGGCTACAACCTGCGCGGCAAGCATGCGGTTGTCATTGGCCGCAGCAACACGGTCGGCAAGCCAATGGCGCTGCTGCTGTTGCAAGCCAATGCGACCGTCACCATCTGCCATAGCGCCACGCCCGACCTCGGCTATCACACCCGCCAGGCCGATGTGGTGGTGGCCGCCGTCGGCCGCCGTAACACCTTGACTGCGGACATGATCAAGCCCGGCGCCGTGGTGATCGACGTCGGCATGAACCGCGACGATGACGGAAAATTGTGCGGCGACGTCGATTTCGCGCACGCCAGGGAAGTAGCCGGCTACATCACGCCGGTACCGGGCGGGGTCGGCCCGATGACGATCACCATGCTGCTGGTCAACACCATCGAATCCGCCGAAAGAGCCTGAATACCATGACCAACCCATTACCGGCGGCCTCGAATCCTTTGCTGGACTTTTCCGATCTGCCCCGGTTCGACGCTATCAATCCGGAACACGTGGCGTCGGCAATCGACACGCTGCTTGCGCAAAACCGGGCGCTGATCGCCGAACTGGAAACCTCTTCAGCGCCGACCAGTTGGGATGGGTTCGTCGAACCGCTGGAAAATTCGACTGAAAAACTGTGCCGCGCCTGGGGTATCGTCGGTCATCTCAATGCGGTCGCTGACACGCCGGCGTTGCGTGCCAGCTACAATGAAAACCAACCGAAGATTACCGAATTCTGGACCGAGCTGGGTCAGAATGTCGCGCTGTTCGAAAA
>JBIODP010000465.1:0-1722 GCA_044445195.1 Burkholderiales bacterium
ACCTCACCCAATCCCCCCCGGCGCCATCAACGTCTCATGCATCCACGCCCGATCGTTCTCATTAATCCGCATCTGCATTTCAGCCGCCGCCAACTCCCGCTTGGTTCTTTCCTGCATCGCCGTTTTCGCCAGATCGGCATTCACCTGCTGCAAGCTCATCTGATTCTCATGCGCATACTGCAACAGCGCCAGATCGCGTTTCATTTGCAGTTCCTGCAACGCCGCCGAAGCATTCTGCTGCGCAATCTGCGCTTCGGTCTGCGCAAAAGCGATTTCGCCCTGCTGCTTCGACTGCGCGACCGACTGCGCCGACTGCGCCCGAATCTGCGCGACCTGCAGCAAAGCCTGCGCCTTGAGCTGTTCCGGCGTGGGGGCAGGCTGCTGCGTCTGCAACTGCGCAATCTCTGCCTCGGTCTTCATGATGTCGGTCGGGTCCACATGCGCCATCTGCAAAACCTCCTTGAACCAGGCCTCCCAGTTCACCATCGGCGAAATGATCCCGCTAGCCTGGTACTGTCCCAGGCTCAACATGGTCTGGTGCATCATGTCGCGCACCAGCAACGCCGAACTGCCGCGCGCATCCACCTGAAAATCGCCCTTCAATTCCGCCTTGTCGTTGTACGCCATATTCCAGTCGTAGTAACGGCGGATGTGCGGCCGCGTCACGCTGTCGTCGAATTGCTTGACCATCCGTCCCAGCACCACGTTCGAAGAATTCATCAGCAAGGTCATGCCGCCCACCGTATCCGGCGCCGTGCCCTGCTCCCCCTGCGCCAACTGCGGCGTGCTCGACTCCTGGTCGGCAAACTCCATCGCCAGCTTGATAATGTCCTGAATGTCCTGGCCGTTGCTCGGAAAATCAAAAGTCGCAAACGCATCCCTGGCGGAAACCGTCGCATCGATCTTGTTCCAAATTTTACGGCCGGTCAATTCCCAGCGCCCGTCCGCCGGCTGAATCACCGTCGGGTCGATTACCACATTCGGCCCTACCGACAAACCAGAGTTATCCATCAATTGCCGCCATGCCGCATTCAGCACGCGCTGTGCCGGGCGGATCAGGTAAGGCATGCCATATCCCCAGCACGAACCGTCCACCTTTTCCCACACCATCACGTCATACGGCAAATCGCCGGTCTCGATCGGATTCAGATAACCCTTGATGACCGTTTTATTAACGATCATCACGCAACCGGAAATCGCATCGGTCGAACCTTCCGGCACATCGACCCCGGCCGCCTGCATATCGGCCGGGCTGAACTCGCCCCAGTATTCCCACATTTCATAGTGGTCTTTATCTGCTCCATTGCTGCCGCTGTCGGCGCGGTTCTGCGCATCGTGCCGTGTGGTGGAAATCGCCGCCTGCGGCCCTTCTTCCAGCACCTTGCCGATCTGCTCTTTCAAATAACCGGGCTGCTTCGCCAACTCGCGCAACTGCTTGGACGTATAAGTCTTCTTTTCAAACACGCCCCGCCCGGTATGAATATCCTCGCCGCAACTTGGGTCCGGGAATACATTCCACAAATCGACCCGCTCGGATGCCGGCTTGGTTTCCTCGACTATCTCAAGCACATATACCGCAGACTTGTCCGGTAAATGTCCCGTGCTTCCGCCTCCGGCGGCGCCATCCGCATCCAGCACCGGCTGCCACGCCTTGCGCACCCGGTTAACCACAATCGGCCCCTTGATCACCCCTGCCCCCAACACCGCGCAATCATGCATCAT
>JBIODP010000466.1:0-1717 GCA_044445195.1 Burkholderiales bacterium
GCGCACTCCCAATGCATACCGCCGCAAGGGAGCGGGGCGAGCGATCCTCTCCCATATCATTGATGTTGCAAGGTCACGCTCATATGAACGCCTGAGTCTTGAAACCGGCGCGATTGACGCATTCAAACCAGCTCAAAGACTCTATGAGAGTTTTGGCTTCACCTACTGCGGACCGTTCGGCGAGTATCTTAAAGACCCGAACAGCGTATTCATGACCATGCGCCTGTCGGCAGAAGGGCCGTAAGCTGGGATATTGTCCCAGCCATTGCGGTTTGACGGTCCGCTATAGAGCCAGTTGAATATTGCGTGAGGGTCGCAAGCAGCAGTTCGATTTCTGGTGAGCGGTCATACAACCCCAAAATCGGCAATGACAGCTTATTGCCGCCGATAAGTGAGTTGTCAGTTAAAAGCAGGCAACGGCGGGTCCCTCTTTGCGGAAGCTGCCGGCGCGTGCGATCGGTCGTTTGACGCGAATATGGTGTTGTTGCACCCATTTGCGCGAAAGGTGTAATATATTTACTATATTCGTCTTCTGTCGCCGCCCTGGATCAGGGAGATTCTTATGGGAACGAAAGCACCCTCCCCAACGACATTGAGAGCCTTGGCCGAGGCTAAACTTGCCAATGATCCGGCATGTGAAACGCCGGTTTGGTCGGACGCCAATCTGCTGAGTGAAAATCGCTCAAATCCGATCCAACAGAAAATCAGGGAAAGTCGCCCATGAGCATTGCGCCCATTACTGCACCGATGATCGATCCGGCAATCGTGTTCGCGGTTGCCGGCGTCAAAACCAGTCAGGTCAACGCGCTAACGGAGCCGGCGCTGGCCAACCTCGACAACACCTCAAGTATTGTCGACCTGTCATCGCTCGGTCAACTGCTGTCTGCGGCGGCAGCGCTCCAGGCCGCTCCGATAACGGCCGGCAGCACGACCGCGCAAGGCACCGGCTTCGACGCCTTTCTCGCTGCGACGGAACTGTTTTTCAATTCGTATAACAACATCCAGGCCGGCAGTCTCGACAATGCGCAGAATGTGTCCGGCAGCGCGTTCAGCGATGCGACCTTACAAGCGCTGACCGTCACAACGGCGGCAGGCAGCGGAACTTCACTGCTCGCCAGCCTGGCCGCGCTAGGTATCGACTATCAGGCCGCGACGCCGCTAACGGGCGGAAGCGCTCAATTCACGATCGAGCCGGCAACCTTGCAATCTGCGTGGAATGCCAATCCGAGCGCCACCTCTGCGTTGTTGCAGCAGGCGTTTCAGACACTTGGCCAGGTGGCGACCACATTCGTGACGAATAACCTGAACCTGTTTGCGACACCAACGAATACGTCGCTGACGACAGGCGAAACCGCCAGTCAATTCAGCCTCGCCACGCTGGTGGCGTCGATTGCCACGCTGACACCAGCGCAGATCAACGTGGTCAACGCCGCGCTGCAGAACCTGCTGGGCCAGCAAACGCTGAACAATACGGCGGCGGCATCGGCGCAGGTGCCGCCGGTGCCGATCAATGAAACTGCGACGCCAGGCACCCAGGCAACCGCTGCTGCGACTGAGGCGACGGCGACGGCGCCACCGCTAGCGGCCACTACCGTCACTACCGTCACCACCGCCATAACCACCGCCGAAAATACCGTTGCGGCAAATCAGGCAGCATTGCCGGCACCGGCAACGCCGCTTCCGCCGGTGCCGGCCGCCGCTGCGCCGCAGGTGGCAA
>JBIODP010000467.1:0-1715 GCA_044445195.1 Burkholderiales bacterium
CCCCAAGCCAGCCATTTTAACGCGAGTTTGCGCCGCAGCAAAAGTGTGTAGAGTACCACCGCAAACGGCGCCCCCACCGCCGTTTTCACTCTGTAGCGCCACGCGGCCGTTTTGCCGAGATATTTGCCGATGATCAAATGGCGTGAACGGAAGAAGTGAAATTGCTTGAAGAAGTCGGTGCGCCACGAAGGCGCGGACGACGCGCCGCCAATATGAAGCACCTGCGCCTGCGGCTCCAGCAGGCAATCGTAACCGGCATGCAACGCGCGCAGGCATAAATCGTCGTCTTCATAATATAGAAAAAACCGTTCGTCGAATCCGCCGAATTTTCTGAATGCATCGACGCGCACCAGCAGGCAACAGCCGTGCAGCCATTTCGCCGAACAGGTGCCGTCCGGTATGCGGTATGCCTGCTTTACCCGATGCTCGAAGAATGCATGGCGGTACGACGGTTGTGCGGTTTCTTTGGTGCGCCACCCTTGCGGCGCGACGATGGCGGCGGCCGGATAGCGCCCGGCGGTATCGAGCATGCATTCCAATGCATCGGCCTGGATATCGCAATCGGGGTTAAGCAACAGCGCATACTGGGTCTCTACCAGGGCGACTGCCTGGTTATTCGCAGACCCAAAGCCGCTATTTACCCTGTTGCGGAGTATTTTGGCATGAGGAAGGCGGCTGGATAGCGCATCCGCCGTGCCGTCCCTGCTTGCATTGTCCACCACGATCACATGTTCAAAGCGCTGCAAGGTAGCCGCCAGCGGGTCGGCCAGCGCAATGCTTTCATGCGTGACGGTAATGACCGTCACGTTGTCGATGGCGCGTGTCACGTGGCGGCAACCGGCGGATGCACCGCATTATCCGGCTTTGGACAAAATGGAATGCATGCCAACAGCATCATGAACATATTACGATGCAAAGCAACGGCCCACAGGCAATTTGCCAGGCCGGCCGTCACGTAGATCAACAGCAGGCTGGCATAGAAACCTTGCTGCGGCGGCCTCAGACGTCCAATGTAACGGGCCAGCAAAACCAGCAGCGTCAGGAATAGCGCAAAACCTGCCGCGCCTTGCTCCGCCAGTATCAGCAGCGCTTCCTGATGCGGATGGCCCATTTTAAAGTCTTTATAATGCGCAAAGTCATTGACCTCCGCTTCGTATTCAGGCTGCCATTGGCCTAAGCCATGCCCCAGCAGCGGCGCAGAGGCAATGATGGGGAGTGTGCGCTTCCACAGTTCCAGCCGGATGCCCATTGAGTTTGCTGCGTGCTGGCCGGAATACTCCACCACATCCTGTTGCGCCTTGGCCAGACGCTGCTGAACCCGCGACGTCATCAACGCAACCGACGCAGATGCGATCAATATGGCCAGGCTCAGCGTTATTTGACGCCAGTTCGCCTGCCGTCCGCCGACCAGACGCCATGCCCAAAAGAGCAACAACGGCACAACGATCAGGTAAGACGTGCGGCTTTGCAACAAAAACACGACATTGACGCCGGCTGCCGCGACGACAATCCACAGAAAAATTTTGCGGCGGCGAACGGTCTCTGCCTGCGCAAAGGATGCCGCCATTGCTGCCAGCAGAAGGCAAACTATCCCTTGCTGCGTGTAATCATGCAATACCGTATAGCGGTATGCGGGGTCCGCCAGCGCCAGGTCTCGTTGCGGTATCAGGCCGATAAATTGCGCCCAGGAGATCGCCAGGATAATGCAGACAGAC
>JBIODP010000468.1:0-1713 GCA_044445195.1 Burkholderiales bacterium
GCCCAAGCACTTGCAGAAACACGCTTGAACCGTTAAAAAAACCGTGGGTCTGGTCCAGATGCGCAGCACGCACCGAAAGATCCCATGCGTAGACCTGATAGTGCAGCGTCAACGGGCCGGCGCAAGGCGCGGCCTGCCAGCTATGCTTATCCAGCTTGGCGAGCGCAATCTTCTTGCCGCCCGATTCGGCGCCGATCTGCACGATATTGCGCGCAAATTCGCGAATCATGTAACTGCCGGGAATCCAGGCCGGCAATGCAAAAATCTGCCCGCCGGCGTCCGGCGCCTTCACCGTGACGCTCACCTCAAACAAATGGCCGGGCAAGTCATGCGCGACGATGGTGTAATGAACGGCGTTTTTCATCGAGTTTGTCATGGAATAGGTAATGCGCCTTTAAACGGTAAAGTCAGCCTCGGTATCGATATCCCGCACCACGCCGGCGTCGTCCACCGCCACCTCGGTAACCGGGCAAGCCTTGATCAACTCGCGCGCCCCCCGGGTCGAAGCGCGTGCCCTTGCCGGCTGCCAGCAGGATGCCAACCGCATGGGGCTGGTTATCCATGCCGGCTAACGCATGCGTCTATTGCAGGCGCCTACTGCAGAGATAACCATTTCTCTTCGAGAGCAGCGCCATCGACCGCGCCGGGAAAACGCGAGCCATCGGTAAAAAATATGGTCGGCGTGCCGGTAATGTGCAATTTCTTCCCCAACGCGAGCACTTTGTCGTTCGGCGTGGTTTTGCAGCTCGCCGGGGCCACCGCCGGCGCGTTGCCTCTCAACATCCAGTTATCCCAGGCCTTTACACGGTCGGCGGAACACCAGACATTCTTCGATTTAACCGACGAATCGTCCGACAGGATGTTGAACATGAACGTATACACGGTGACGTTATCCATCGCCGATAATGTTTTACGCAACCGCTTGCAATACCCGCAATTCGGGTCTTCGAAAACCGCGATCACGCGCTTGCCATTGCCTTTAACCATCTTGATCGACGAATCGAACGGCAATTCGGAAAAATTAATCTTGCTGACCTCGTCCAGCCGTTCCTTGGTGTAATCCTTGCGCGTCTCCAGATCGATCACATGGCCGACGATCAAATATTTGGCATGTTCGTCGGTGTACATGATGTCGGCGCCGGTGCGCACTTCATACAGACCGAGAAAATTGGCTTTGCTGACCGAATCGACCTTGGTGCCGTCGTTCAACCGCTTTTCAACCAGTTGCTTGACCGCCTCTTCAGACGGCGCCGTGTCGGCAAACGCCACTGCCGCAAACGCTGCCAGCAAAGCGGTAACTGCTAATTTGATAATCTTCATGAGTTTTCCAAAAAAATCCCCTTTGCCGCGATGCAGGCGGATCAGCTGAGACGGTAGGTGTTTCCCGGCGAGAAGCTCGACGGGCTAAACTTGTTAAGTCAAACTTGTTAAGTCAAACTTATGCATTATAACTGCCGCCCCAGCGCTTGCGAAATCAATCGTCTTTTTAAGACCGGCAATCGGTTTAACAAGTTCAACCCCAGGTTACGCACCAGCCGCACCGGTTCCATATCCACCGCAAACAGGCGTTGCAAACCGTCGGTAGCCAGTTGCATCAACAATATGTCTTCCTTGCGGCTGCGCGCATAACGCCCCAGCACGCGCGCATCGCCGCAATCGCGTTCTGCGCCGCGCCCCGCCACTGCTTGCAGCAGCGCATCCACATCCGTAAAC
>JBIODP010000469.1:0-1697 GCA_044445195.1 Burkholderiales bacterium
AGAAACCATAGGTGAAGACGATCGCCATCAGAAAGGCGACTGTCAGCGCGCCCGCGAAATTGCCGATGAAGACGAGTCCCCAGTTCCGCAGCACGCCTCCGAACGTTACGCCCGGGCGCTTGTCGATCAACGCAAGCGGCGACAGGACGAACACGCCGGTCAGAAGATCAAAGCCGAATAAATACAGCATGCAAAAACCGACCGGGAATAAAACGGCTCCGAGCAGCGGCTGGCCGGTCTGGACATTGATGGTCACCGAAAATACCGCAGCCAGCGCGAGGATCGCTCCGGCCATATAGGCCCGGATCAAGGTATCCCTGGTTGCCATGAGGACTTTCGATTCGCCGGCATCCACCATCTTGGTGACAAATTCCGAGGGCACTAAATAAGCCATAATTTCTCCTTATAGGTACTCGATCGATACGATTAAACAGATAAAAACAATTGTCGGGTATGAACATCCCAAGTAGTTGCGTCAAAGCAGAAAGCATGCCGATAATCGACTTGATGCCTCATAACAAATTCATTGACCGATTGCCAGTCTTGACGACAGCCATTTCAGAGTGAATAGCGTTGGCCGACCGTCGAAAGGCGCACCATTCTGCCCCGCAATAATTTCTGCTGGTGCAAACATTCAGCTGACGCGACTCGCAATTCGACAGGTGCACTGCTACCGCGCAGGCGACGCCACATTTGCCTTTCCTGATGGAATACTTCCGTTTCAGGCTGCAACCGAAAAAGCGTCGGGATGGCGGATGTCGAACGCATTGGCATATGCTCTCGGCGCGCTGCCATCCCATGTCACGCCGTCGATCAGCACGGCGCTGCGCATCGGCTCGGCTGGAGCGCTGACGCCCGCCAAGGTCGCCGCTTCGCGGTATAGGTCGACTTGATTGATTGCGCTGGCGACGGCTAGGTAGTCAGGATGCTCCTTCAATAGACCCCAGCGTTTGTATTGAGTAAGAAACCACATGCCATCCGAAAGGTAAGGGAAATTCACGGCGCCGTCCTGATGGAATTTCAGGCAATCGAGATCGACCCTGGTTGTCCCGCTGCCGCTGGGGTAATGCCCGAGCATGCGCGGAATGATCACATTGACCGACGTGTTGATGTACGCCTTGCCCGCAATGATTTCGCATGCCTGTAACTTGTTGGCTTCCGAGTTGTCTATCCAGCGACTCGCCTCCAACACCGCTGCGGTAACTGCGCGCGCAGTATTTGGGAACCTGTGAATGAAATCCGCACTGACGCCCAGCACCTTTTCCGGATGCCCTGGCCAGATGCGCTGACTCGTGACCGCAGTGAAGCCGACGTTGTCAGCGACTGCCCAATGATTCCACGGCTCCCCGGCGCAAAAACCAACGACGTCGCCAAGCGCCATGTTGGCCACCATTTGAGGAGGCGGGATCGTCACTACGCTAACGTCGCGCATCGGATTAATGTCATGTGCCGCCAGCCAATAGTTCAGCCACATCGCATGCGTACCGGTGGGAAATGTGTTGGCGAACGTGTATTGGTTGGATTGGCGAGGTTCGTTCTTGACCAGTTTTGCTAGCGAACGACCGTCAACCACATTCCGATTGATCAGCTGGTTCGCCAAGGTGATCGCCTGGCCGTTTTGATTCAGTGTCATCAGTACGGCCATGTCTTTCCTGGCGGTACCAATCCCAAGGTGCATCCCGTATATCAGGCCGTAT
>JBIODP010000470.1:0-1689 GCA_044445195.1 Burkholderiales bacterium
CGCGAGTGCGGTGTGCGTTTTGGTAAAAGATCGCGTCTTCAAGTAGACGGAATTATTACCGCTGGCGCCTTGCGTAATGCGCAATCCTGCTCACAATACATTGAATCGCACGCGCTTTCTCTTTCCCCAAAACGCACTCCGCACTCGCGCCAGCCGCTGAATAGTGTCGATAGTTACGAAAAGAAAAGGAGCTGGTCGCATTTGCCGCCAGTCGAGATGCCGAGAAAACAATTTGATTTAATCGTCTTTGATTGGGATGGCACATTGATGGACAGCACTGCTACCATCGTAAAATGTATCCAGGCTTCCGCAAAAGACCTTGGACTGCCGGTGCCTGATAATCAGACTGCCGCTTACGTGATCGGGCTTGGCCTGGCGGATGCCATGCAGGCGGTCTTGCCGGGCGTCGATCCAAAATTTTATCCACGCATGGTGGAGCGGTATCGCTATCACTATCTGGCGCAGGACCAGAAATTGCCGCTCTTTGAAGGCGTGCGCGCCATGCTCGACGATTTATCGCAGCAGGGTTATTTTTTGGCGGTCGCGACCGGCAAGAGCCGGGTCGGTTTGAATCGCGCGCTGGATTCCGCCAAATTATTGTCGCTGTTCGATGCCACGCGTTGTGCCGATGAAACGTTTTCCAAGCCGCACCCGGCCATGCTGCAAGAATTGACGCGGGAAGTCGGGCAGGACATCAGGCGCACCGTCATGATCGGCGACACCACGCACGATTTGCTGATGGCGCAGAACGCCGGCGCCGCAGCGGTGGCGGTCGAATATGGCGCACACGGGGCGGCGGAATTACGCGCCTTGAATCCGCAGTATGCGGCTGCTTCCGTTAAAGAGCTGCATGCTTGGTTGAACGAAAACGCTTAATTGAATATCAGGTTACAGAGGCGTTCAACTATGGATGAGGGTCTGATCGCTATTTGCGCTGCGTCGGATGTGGAAGAGGGCGGCAACGGAGTGCGTTTCCCGGTCACGGCAGGCGGCCATGATGCCACCGGCTTCGTGGTGCGCTACAACGGTACTGTTTATGGATATTTGAACCGTTGCGCGCATGTGCCGGTTGAGCTTGACTGGAACCAGGGTAATTTTTTCGATTCGAGCGGCTTGTACCTGATGTGCTCGACGCATGGCGCCATCTACGCGCCCGAAAGCGGCCGCTGCATGGGGGGGCCGTGCCGCGGAGGCCGGTTGCGCGCGATCGCAGTGCTTGAGCAAGACCGGCAAATATTCTGGCGACCGGATGAATTTGTAAGGCCGGCGCGCGCATGAATCGTTGTCTCCTGTCGCGATCACTCGGCACGGGGAAACGATAGGTTATTACATTCCGGCGTGTGGCGGTCGGAAGCAGGCGGAACTTGATGCGCTCAAGGAGGCAGCGGCAAAATTGGAGTCCATGATGTCGGCATTGCGCATATCCGAAGACGACATCGCGGGTGATTTCAAGGCGCGCCGGGCGGCTGACAAACGATGAGCCGACAAACACTGGTACTCGACGCCAACATTCTTATACGTGCTGTGCCCGGCCAGAAAGTATTCAAACTGCTAAATGAATACCACGGCACAACCGCGTTTTTTGCACCAGATGACGCATTCGAAGATGCGGAGAAATATCTAGTATGCACATAGCTGCAATTTGCGCCACATAAAACGAATTTTTTCACGACCATAATATACCACATA
>JBIODP010000471.1:0-1689 GCA_044445195.1 Burkholderiales bacterium
GCCGATGCACATGGTGACCAGCGCGTACTTGCCGCCCGTGCGTTGCAGTTCATACACTGCCTTGGTCGCGATGAAGGCGCCGGAGCAGCCGACTGGGTGGCCCAGAGCGATGGCGCCGCCATTCGGGTTGGTTTTCACAGGGTCGAGGCCCAGGCCTTTGTTGACGGCAATCGCCTGCGCCGCAAAAGCTTCGTTGGCCTCGATAACGTCCATGTGGTCGAGCGTCAGTCCGGCTTTTTTGAGCGCCAGCTTGGAAGCCGGGATCGGGCCTTCTCCCATGATTTCGTGTGGCACGCCGGCTACGGCGTAGGAAACGATACGGGCAATCGGTTTGCGGCCGGCTTTGTCGGCCGCATCGGCGGAAGCCAGCACAAAGAAGGCTGCGCCATCGTTAATGCCCGAGGCGTTGCCGGCTGTGACGGTGCCGTCTTTTGTGAAGGCCGGCTTCATCTTGGTCAGCGATTCCATCGTGGTGCCGCCTTTGACATGCTCGTCAATATCGAAAATGGTTTCGCCTTTTTTCGTTTTCAGGGTAATCGGCACGATCTGTGACTTGAAGCGCCCTTCGGCGATGGCGGCTGCCGCGCGGCGCTGCGATTCGAGCGCGAAAGCATCTTGCTCCTCGCGGGAAATATGCCATTTGACGGCGAGGTTTTCGGCGGTGATGCCCATGTGACCCACGCCAAACGGATCGGTCAGCACGGCAACCATCATGTCTACTGCCTTCGTGTCGCCCATCCGGGCGCCTGAGCGCAATGCAGGCATCATGTAACCGCCGCGCGACATGACTTCGACGCCGCCGCCCAAGCCGTATTCAAAGTCGCCAAGCATGATGCTTTGCGCCGTAGTGACAATGGCCTGCAGCCCTGATGAACAAAGGCGGCTGACCTGCATGGCGATGGAATCCATCGGCATACCGGCCTGGATCGAAGCAACGCGGGAGACGTAGGCGTAACGCGAATCGGTTGGAATACAGTGACCGACAACAGCGTTGCCGATTTGTTGAGCCTCGACGCCGGAGCGGGAAATGGCTTCCTTCATCACCATGCCGGCCAGTTCCGCAGGCTCCAAAGTGGAAAGCGAACCTCCGAATGTGCCAATGGCGGAACGAACCGCGCTGAGAACGACGACTTCTTTACTCATGGGAAACTCCTTCTAACATTCAATCAACCGCCCGCCAGCGTGGCAAGCACCGAAAATTCTTGGCTCGCGGTGTTCGCGCGGGGTAAAAAATTAGCGTTTGTCGCCGCATGCCTGTACCCCGTAAGCCCACTGACAAGTCTACCATTTCTGAACCCCGGTTATCAGGAATAATTGCTATTGTCTTGACCTATGACAAGTGGAGTATGCAGGAAACTATCTGAAACCGGCGTTTTTTCCTACTCGCACAATTGCCTTGGGGTTCGGGATCGGTAATCGGTAATGAATTGATCGAAGTCGCCCACCTGTTCGCGTTCCATGGCGGCTTGTTCTTCCAGCGATGTCTGCGCCAGCGAAGTGAAGTAGGCCAGTTCTTCCGCACTGGGCGGACGCGAGCGGAAATACGCTGCATGCATCTTGCTTTTATGCAAGGTAAAGCTTTCAAACGATCCGCCATGTTCGCGTATGGCAGCCAGCACCTGTGCCGACGGGGTCAGTTCAACTTCGCGCAGCTTGTCGCCTTGGGCCTTGAGCGCCTCGGCATGGACC
>JBIODP010000472.1:0-1666 GCA_044445195.1 Burkholderiales bacterium
CCTGAGCAGGGTTCAAAGTGGCGCCTTTATGCCGAAAATAAAGTGGCGCCATTAAGCCGGAATTTTAGTGGCGCCTACATGCCGGAATCCGAATGGCGCCTATATGCCGGAATTTCACAATGGGATCGATCAAGGAAAGTTCGCGCAAGATCGTCGATATCATCAGCGTCATCGACGGCATCGCTTTTCAAACCAACATCCTCGCATTGAATGCAGCGGTGGAAGCCGCGCGGGCCGGCGAGCAGGGCCGCGGCTTCGCCGTGGTCGCCGGCGAGGTGCGTTCGCTGGCGCAACGTTCGGCCAGCGCGGCGAAGGAAATCAAGCAGTTGATCGGCGATTCGGTCGACAAGATCGACGCCGGCAGCAATCTGGTCGACGAGGCCGGAACCGCGATGAGCGAGATCGTCGCCAGCGTCAAGCGCGTCGCCAGCATCATGAGCGAGATTGCCGCAGCCAGTTCCGAGCAAAGCGCCGGGATTGAAGAAGTCAACCGGGCGGTGATGCAGATGGATGGCATGACGCAAAAGAATGCGGCGCTGGTGGACGACGCGGCGCGTACCGCGATCGGCTTGCAGGATCAGGCCGTGACCTTGTCGAATGCGGTGTCGATATTCAGTCTGGGTGCGCGTGAATTCGGCAGTGCCGATGAAGCGATGGCGATGGTCAAGCGCGCCGCCGAGTTCATCAGGACCTACGGCAGGGAAGAGGGGATGAAGGAGATCAGCGATTCGCAAGGGCAATTCATCGATCGCGATCTGTACCTCGGCATGTGCGACGTGACCGCGAAGATCATCGCGAATGGCGGCAAT
Source organism: Burkholderiales bacterium (assembly GCA_044445195.1). GTDB lineage: Bacteria > Pseudomonadota > Gammaproteobacteria > Burkholderiales > Burkholderiaceae_D > PKWO01. The sequence goes on from JBIODP010000472.1 coordinate 810, forward strand.
CCGCGCCTGATCGGCATCGACGGCAGCAAGGTCAAGGATGTCGAGGGAAAATACTTCGTGAACGAAATCATGCGGGTGGCGCAGAGTCCGGGCAGCGGCTGGGTCGATTACAAATGGGTGCATCCGATCTCCAACGAGATCATGACCAAGACCGCGTATGTCGAAACGGTCGGTATCGACGATCTAGTCATTTCCTGCGGTTTCTATAAAAATTAGAAATACTGAGGTAGGCCAAAGCCGACTGCTGGCTGGCGAGAAACATCTGACTCGACGTATACCGACACGAATTGGATCGATAGAAGATTCGTTGTTTTCTGGCCTTACTGACTGATTGTGACATTCCGCGCTTACGACCTCATAAGTGGCCAATACAGTAGAAATACCAGTTCCCTTGTTTATTCGCAAATTTGCATTAGTATTGGTATCACTCAAGAAGAATTGGCAGACAATCTAACGATTGACCATGTCATCAAATAATCTTGCGGCAGTAGCCACAAGAATGATTGCTGAGGAGAGACTACCATATGACCAGATCCATTTCCATTCAGCGCTCGGGCTGATCGCAGGCGCAGCTGCCCGTCAATTCAAGGCACGCTGTCACACCAACAGAATTGCAGGAACCCTAATGTATTGGGCGGGGATGCTTTCGCCTAAAACATCAGGTTTGTTTGACAAGAAATGAATTCCAAGAGCAAAAAGCCACCCCACAAAAATCTAACGAGAGACTGGAGACATATCATGATCACGAAATTCAAGAACCATTTTGGAAAAACAGCCGTAGCCGTCGCATTGCTGACGTGTGGCATTACCGCACAAGCCGTCACTGCTGGTCCGGGTAGCTGGAGTTCAAACCAAAC
>JBIODP010000473.1:0-1661 GCA_044445195.1 Burkholderiales bacterium
CAAACAGCCGAACTGCTGGGCGCCCGCCAGTTCGCGTTGCGCGCATGGCTGGATTCGTCGAAGATGGCGGCATTCGGCGTGACCGCTGCCGACGTCAGCAATGCGCTGTCGACCAACAATTATCTGGCTGCCCTGGGGGTTAGCAAAGGCCAAATGGTGACGGTGCCGCTGACGGCCGGCACCGATTTGCATTCGGTTGAAGAGTTCAAGCAGCTTGCGATCAAGCAGAACGGCGGCGCCATCGTGCGGCTGGAGGATGTCGCCACGGTAACGCTGGGCTCGGAAAACTATGATTTTAACGTTGCATTCAGCGGTGAACGCTCGGTTTTCATTGGCATCAAGGTGGCGCCCGAAGCGAATATCCTGGATGTGGCCAAGCGAGTGCGCACCGCCTTTCCGGCGATACGCGAACAATTGCCGAATGGACTTACCGGCCAGATCGTCTACGACTCGACCAATTTCATCAACACGTCGATTTTCGAAGTGATCAAAACCTTGGTCGAGGCGTTGCTGATCGTGACCTTCGTGATTTATATGTTCCTCGGTAATTTCCGTGCGGTGACGGTGCCGGTCATTGCCATGCCGCTGTCGCTGATCGGCACGTTTTTCATCATGCTCATGCTCGGTTACTCAATCAATTTGCTGACCTTGCTGGCGTTGGTGCTGGCTATCGGGCTGGTCGTGGATGACGCGATTATTGTGGTCGAAAATGTCGATCGCCATATGACTAAAGAAGGCAAATCGCCGCTCGAGGCCGCACTGCTTGGCGCGCGCGAACTGGCCAGCCCGATTTTGGCGATGACGGTCGTGTTGATTGCCGTGTATGTGCCTATCGGTTTTCAGGGAGGGTTAACCGGCGCGCTATTCAGCGAATTCGCCTTTACCTTGGCCAGCGCGGTCACGGTGTCTGCGATTGTGGCGCTGACCTTGTCGCCGATGATGTGTTCGCGCTTCTTTCGTCCGGAACAGGACAGCGGGCGTTTTGCGCAGTCGATCGACCGCGGGTTCGAAAAAATACGCCATACTTACCAGCGCTTGCTGAGCAGCCTGTTGGACACCTGGCAGGTATTGATCGTCATGGGCCTGTTATTGTTTGTGTTGCTGGGCGTGATGTTCATGATGTCGAAGTCCGAGCTGGCGCCGGAAGAAGATCGGGGCCTGGTCTTTTCGCAGGTGGTGGGGGCGCCGACTGCAACGGCGGATCAAATGAAAACCTATGCCGACCAGATGTTTAAAATCTCCAAGACCATGCCCGAATACCAGCAAATGTTCCAGATGACCGGTGTGCCGACCATCAACGCTGGGGTAGGTGGCGTGCTGCTCAAGGATTGGGACAAGCGCAGCCGCAGCCAGCACGACGTGCAAGTCGATCTGCAAAACAAATGGAACAAAATCGCCGGCGCTCACGTGGCGGCTTTCGCGTTGCCGCCGCTTCCCGGTTCTTCCGGCCTCCCGGTGCAATTTGTGATTACCACCACGGAGCCATTTGAAAACCTGAATATCGTTGCACAGGCAGTATTGGACAAGGCGCGCGCTGCCAAGAAGTTTTATTTCGTCGATGCCGATTTGAAAATCGATGAACCGCAGGCGACTGTAGTCGTCGATCGCGATAAAATTTCGACACTGGGCATGACGCAGCAAGACGTCGGCAATTCCCTGAG
>JBIODP010000474.1:0-1654 GCA_044445195.1 Burkholderiales bacterium
GACCGGCCTGATGCGGTCGGCCCGGTACGGCTCATACGGCACACCGAAAAATTTCGACAAGGCCTGACCGATGATTGGCAGCTTGACCTTGAATTCGCTGACCAGAATCTCTTCGACGTTGACGTCGCTTTCGCGCGCCAGTTTGCTCGCCTTTTCCATTTCGAGGGGCGAGATGGTGGCTTCCGTGACCAGCATGTCGTACTTTGTGCGTACCGGCGCAGATGCCTTGCTGCGTTGCGTGAAGGCAATAGCGAGCGTCTCGCACAACTCTTTCAAACCCTCAGCGTCGAAGTCGGCAAAAGGCCCGCCGCGCAGGTTATTGATCAGTTGGACCACGCCCAGCAAGTCGCCATTGGCGGCGTCGACGATCGGGCCGACCAGCATTTCCTTGGTGCGATAACCGGTTCGTTGATCCACCCCGCGCTGGAAATGCATTTCCGGCGAATGCGACTTCAGTTCGGCGGCATCGTAGACGTCGCAGATGCCGATGATCCGCTTGGTCATGGCTGCATAGCCGGCCACGCTTTGGTTCGAGATCGGCAGCTTCAGGTCGGAAAAGGAATGCAATCCGGTCTTGACCTTGGAGACGATGGCGGTTTTATCTTCGCTGAGCGCGTAAATGGTTAAACGGTCGCAATTGAACAGGTTACAAATATCCTGCGACAACCCGAGCATGATCTCGTCGATATTGTCGGTCGCATGGATCTTGTTCGTGACGGTCTGGAGTTTTTTGGAAAAACTGAGCCGACTGTCGATATCCGCACCCGATGGCGCGCTGCGTTGCGTGGGGAGAACCGAACTCATTTGATTGTATCCATAAGATACCGCCTTAATCTGCCTGCCGGAATGACGATGGTTTCCACACAATCCTGAAACAGTAAAAATGTATCACGGAAGCGGGATAAATACAGATTTCTTTGTTGAATAAAAGTCGAATCCTTCGAAGTCGATGCAATGTCCGCGAATGGTTTGCGTGTGCCGCGTGATGCAGCGTTGCAATTTCGTAAGAAACTGAAAGTCAAAAAGTTGCCTGTTGGACCAAATCTGGTCTAACATAGAATTATGGCATCATGGAGCAGTATGTCGGCGACGCGATTGTCGACCTTTCGGGAGACGGTACATGGCATCATCATTGGTTAATTGCATGACGCCATCGCGGGCCGTGCAATGAAACTTCAGGTTCTCGGTTGTGCGGGCGGAATCGGCGGGCGCGAGCGGCTGACGACTTGTCTTTTGCTGGAGACGATATCCTTCTCGATGCCGGCACCGGATTGGCGACGCTCGACATGGATCAGCTGATCAAGATCGAGCACGTGTTTTTATCGCACAGTCATCTCGATCATATCGCAGGCCTGGCGCTGCTGGCCGATGCGGTATTGGGCAAACGAACCGGGCCGGTGACCATCCACGCGACGGAAAAGGTCATTGCGACGCTGAAGAACCACTTCTTCAACTGGCTGGTCTGGCCGGATTTCACGACGATCCCTACCGCCGACGATCCGATTTTGCGTTGGGAAACGGTGGAGCACGGTGTCGCCTGCGACATGGGTGGACGCTCGATTACCGCCTATCCGGTCAATCACGCGGTCGACGCGACCGGCTATCTGGTGCGTGAGCACGGGGACGCCTTCCTGTTCACCGGCGATATGGCGAC
>JBIODP010000475.1:0-1645 GCA_044445195.1 Burkholderiales bacterium
CGGCGCTGGCGAATTGCATCCTGCTCGACTTTTCGCATCGGCATCTGTTCCTGATGCTGCTGGCTTGCATTCCATTCGCCGCAAGAAACTCCAACCTGCAAGCAGTCGGCGTTCCGGCATGAGTCGCGCATTCGACCAGGTCACGGTAGTCAGCGTCACGTTCGAAAGCGCCGCGATCGTGCCGGTATTGGCGAAAACGCTGGATCGTTTCTTGAACGTGATCGTGATCGACAACGCCAGCCGGGATGAAACCGCAGCCGAGCTATCGAAGCGCTTGCCGCACACGACGGTAATCCGCAACCCTGCCAATCTCGGCTTCGGACCGGCCAACAATCAGGCGCTCGCGCTGGTCAACACGCCGTATGCGCTGTTGCTGAATCCCGATTGCGATATCGAGATCGCCGCGCTAGAGCAACTGCTGGCATGTGCCGCGCGCTACCCTGCGGCAGCCATCATCGCGCCACAGGGATGGCATGGCGAAGGCAAGCCGCAAGCCTCTTACCGGCAGGCGTTCTATGAAAAACGAGCGGCCCAGGCCTATCGAATTCCCGACGGCACATGTTCGACGAAATGGCTGCACGGTTGTTGCATGCTGGTGCGCGTCGATGCGTTCCGCCGGTTCGGCGGATTCGACGAACGTTTTTTTCTGTACTATGAAGACGACGATCTGTGCCTGAGGGCATTGCAGGCCGGCTACGACTGTCTGCTGGAGCCGCAAGCGCAGGTTCTGCATGTCGGCGGCACTTCGTCCAGGCCGTCGTGGCGCACCGAATTCCGCAAGCATTTCCATTTTTTCCGATCGCGGCATCTGATCATCGGCAAATACATCGGCCCGGCCGCGGCGCGAGCCTATCGCGTCAAGACCGCGCTGGCCGCGCCATTCGCGATACTGCTCTACGGCCTGCTTTTGCAGCGCAGACACGCGCTAAAATGGTCGGCTTGGGGCTATTCCGCCTGGAAACCGATGTCATGACCAACCCATACCGGGAGCTCGAAGAACATGCCTAAACAGCGCAAATTGCTGAGGACCGTCGAAGATACGGAAGCCGCATTCTACGATGCGCTGGGCCGTGCCGACGTTGAAGCCTTGATGGCGCTGTGGGCCGAGGACGAGGATATCGTTTGCATTCATCCGGGCGCACCGCGCCTGGTGGGCTATGCTTCGATTCGCGCCTCATGGGAATCGATTTTTGAACACGGCGCCGTCATCATCCGCCCGGTGCAATTGCATGCGATGCAAAACCTGATGATGGCGGTCCACAACGTCATCGAAGAAATCCATCACGCCGAGCGCGACCAGCAAGACATGCATGTGCTCGCCACCAACATCTATGTCAAGACTCCGCACGGCTGGCGCATGGTGGCGCACCATGCGTCGGTCGCGCCCGGCAAGGCGGCCCCTGAACAGACTGGCCGAACCACGCTGCACTGAGAAAGATCCCAGTTTCTTGCCGGATGAAAACACGGCCGTCGCCGCAACCCGATTCTGCAGTGCGGACGGCGCTTGTCCGCCGAATGAAATGGCATATACTTTCCGGGAGCAAGGTTCAACGCAGTCCCGCTACGACAAGATTGGATGCAGAACATGGATGAAGCCGTCAAGAAGGCGATCGCGAAATGGCCGGATGTGCCGTACTGCTACGGC
>JBIODP010000476.1:0-1640 GCA_044445195.1 Burkholderiales bacterium
GTGTATCGTCAGCACGCGCACGGCGTCGATGGCGGCATCGACGCTGGCTTCATCGGGCGCGTCGTTGTCCGCGCCCTTGCGCAATACCTGCAGGGCTGCAATGAATTTTGGCAGGCTTGGGTAGCGGCCGGCATCGAGGCTCAGCGACAATTCGATAAATGCGTCGATATTGCCGAGCACCTGGCTGCGCACCATGGATGGGGCTGCTTGCGCGTAACGGGCCTGCAATTGGCCTTGATGCAAGATCAGGTCGAGCAAATCATGCACCGGAAGTTGCGGCGCGGCACACAGCCAATGCTCCAGCAACTGAGCGGCGCGGCGCAGAGTTTCGCACGGCTGTTCCTGCACTGCCGCTTTAAGACGCAGCCACCAGGTGCTTTCGGTGCGCCCCGCCAGCATGATCAAGTCGCTGTCGGCGACGCCGAAGATAGGCGATTTCAGCACGTGCGCCAAGGCGAGGTTATCGCCCGGCGTGATTAAAAAGGTCAGCAGTGCGATCAGGTCGGCGACTTCCAGCGATTCCAGCAAGCCGCCCCGTTTGTCTGATATGAATGGAATGCCGGCCTCGCGCAAAGCGCTTTCATACGCGCGTAAATGAGCGCGTTTTTTTACCAGCAGCATTACATCGGACCAACTTACTGCGGAGGCGCTGTTGCTTTCCAACGCCCGGCGGGCGTCAATAATTGCGGCGGCAACCGCGCGCCCTTCCTCGAACCGGCGCGCATCCTCCTGCTCTTCGCGCGGCGTTGTCAGCGGGTCGCGCAGGGTGAATTGATCGCTTTCAGGTGATTGCTCCTGATTTTCCTCATTCTCTTGATTTACGCGAATCAAAGGCAAGCGCCAGACTGCGCCCTGCTGATCGGCCAGCGTCGTCTGCGACGAAAAAATCGGGTTGCCGGTCAGACTGGCATTCAGCACGTCGATGATTTCTTGGGCATTGCGGCGGGTCTGGTTGGTGCGCAGCACATCTGCGCCGCGTGCCGCCAGCATGTCGCACGCGGCCCGGAATACGCGCGGTTCGGCCCGCCGGAAACGGTAAATCGATTGCTTGGGGTCGCCGACGATGAATACACTGGGTCGCGTGCCGTCGTCGCCATAGGCATTGAGCCAGGCCCGCACAATACTCCATTGCAACGGGTTGGTATCCTGGAACTCATCCAGCAAAATATGTTTGTAGCGGGTATCCAGACGGCTCTGGATGTACGCCGCATGCGTTTCATCGGTCAGCAGCCGGTAAGCTTGCCATTCGAGGTCGGCGAAGTCGAACACGCGCTGCTCGGCCTTGATCTCCTGGTAGTGGGCCAGATATGCGCTCCCCACCGTGAACAATGCCTGATTCAATGCCAGCACCGTCGGCTCGCCGCTGCGCCGCTGCAATTGCAATAACTCGGCGCCTATCGCGGCAAACTCGCGCTCGAAGACGTCTGCCCCGCCTTCGCCCAAGTGTTGTTCGAGCACGCCCAGCAGCTTGCCGCTGCGCTGATTGTTGCTGCGCGGCGCTCCCTTGTCGTCGCGAAATTGATTCAGCAATTGGGCGAATGCCGGCAGCGAAGCACCTTCAGTGAACGCGCTCTCGATGGCGGTTGCGCGGTCCTGATTGCGCTTGGCACCCTGCCCCAACAGCCAGGCCGTGCTGCGCA
>JBIODP010000477.1:0-1637 GCA_044445195.1 Burkholderiales bacterium
ATCCTGATCATGTCGGTCAATCCAGGTTTTGGCGGTCAATCCTTCATTCCGGAAGCCCTGAAAAAAATCGCCATGGTGCGCAAAATGATCGACGAATCCGGACGCGACATCCTGCTTGAAGTCGACGGCGGCATCAAGATAGAAAATATCGCTGAGGTAGCAAAAGCCGGCGCGGACACCTTTGTGGCCGGCTCCGCCATCTTCGGCAAACCGGATTACAAGAGCGTAATCGACGCCATGCGCCGGGAACTGGCCAAGGCATGACAAGTACCCATCCAGGCAACCATCACGGAGAGGCTGTACAAAACATCGATTCCGATGGTATAGTTTCAACGCTGTCCACGTGGCTTAACTAATTGCTACCAAATTTCTCGATCATGTTTCTCGACAAAAAACGTCAATATCAATCCCACAACGGCCTTGAGGCCTGGCTGTGGCGACGCTGGCAATCCTGGGTCCAGGGCTGAGCCAATCTCAACCCCTCGGCCGCCCGATACCACCCGATAGCTGCTGCGCCGCGGCGCAACATGCAACGTTTTTTAAATGCCACCAAAACGCTCGCCCCAGAATGGCGGGCTGGAGAGAAACATGACAGAACTCGAATTCAAATCGCTGGCCGCGCAAGGCTATAACCGCATCCCCCTCATCGCCGAAGCGTTAGCCGACCTTGAAACGCCGCTCACCCTGTATTTGAAGCTGGCGCAAACCCAACACGCCGGCAAGAATACTTTCCTGCTTGAATCGGTCGTCGGCGGCGAACGGTTCGGTCGCTACTCGTTCATCGGCTTGCCGGCTGCAACCCTGATGCGCAGTACCGGCAACCGGATCGAGGTCGTCACAAACGATGAAATCGTGGAAACCCACGAAGGCAATCCGCTCGAATTCATAGCCCAATTCCAGGCCCGTTACAAAGTAGCGGTTCGCCCCGGCATGCCGCGCTTTTGCGGCGGCTTGGCCGGTTATTTCGGCTACGATACGGTCCGTCATATTGAGCATCGGCTGTTGAACAGCGCACCGAAAGACGACCTCGGCTTACCGGATATCCAGTTGCTGGTTACGGAAGAACTGGCGGTCATCGACAACCTGTCCGGCAAACTTTACCTGATCGTGTATGCCGACCCAACCCGGCCGGAAGCATATTCCAAAGCGCGGCAGCGCCTGAAAGATTTGCGCGCCATGCTGCGCCGGACGGTCGATGCGCCGGTGACCTCGGCATCGGTGCGCACCGACAGCATCCGCGAATTCTCCCGCGACGCCTATCTGGCAGCCGTCGTCAAAGCCAAGGAATACATCATGGCCGGCGACCTGATGCAGGTGCAAATCGGCCAGCGCATCAAGAAACCTTACGTCGATTCGCCGCTGTCGCTATACCGCGCATTACGTTCCCTGAACCCGTCGCCGTATATGTATTTCTATAACTTCGGCGACATGCAAATCGTCGGCGCATCGCCGGAAATCCTGGTGCGCAACGAAAGCGACGGTCGCGGCGGCAAAAAAACCACGATACGCCCGCTGGCTGGCACCCGTCCACGCGGATCGACGCCGGAAACCGATGCCCAGCTAGCCAGGGAATTATTGGCCGACCCCAAGGAAATTGCCGAGCATGTGATGCTGATCGATCTGGCCCGCAACGACAT
>JBIODP010000478.1:0-1631 GCA_044445195.1 Burkholderiales bacterium
CGCACAAGGCCTCTATCGCCCGTTCGCCGGTGCGAATGACGCGCTTGGGTCGGATGGTTGCGTAGAATTCGTTTTCGATTTGCAGCACGTTGGTGTTGATCTGTACCCACTCGCCATCGCGTTTGGCGCCGATTTCCTCGTACTGCGCATAGGGTTGCCGCACCGCGTTCGAGAGGCTCTTCATGTATTCCTGCAGCGTGTTGTAAGGCGGCACCAGCCCGGCCTGGGCGTTGTTCTGGTAACCGAGATCGCTCATGCGCAAACTGGTGGCGTACGGCAGGTACAGCGTATCGTCGCTGAGCTTTTCCAGATTGTGCTGGCGGCCGCGCAGGAAATGGGTGGATAGCGCGGGCGATGCGCCGAACAGATACATCAACAACCAGCTATAGCGATGGAAATTGCGGATCAGTGCAATATAGCTTTCCGATTGAAAGTGCATCGCCGAACCGGGCGCCTGTTCGACCTCTTGCAGTACGCGCCAGAGACCTTCGGACAGAGAGTAGTTGTAATGGATGCCGGCGATGCATTGCATGGTGCGGCCATAGCGCAGCGCCAGGCCGCGCCGATACACATGCTTGAGCATACCGATGTGCGAATTGCCGTACCAGGCGATCGGTATGTGATCTTCGTCCGGCAGGTGGCAAGGCATGGATTCGCTCCACAGCAGTTCATCGCCCAATTGCGAGTAGGCAAAGCGGTGAATCGCGTCCAGTTCAGTGAGCGCGGTAGCAATGTCCGGTTCCGCCGGCGTGATGAATTCCAGCAGAGATTCCGAATAATCCGTCGTGATTTGCGGGTTGGTCAATGCCGAGCCGAGAGCTGCCGGATGCGGTGTGGTCGCCAGGTTGCCATGTTGGTCAACCCGCAAGGTTTCCCGTTCAATACCGCGCAAACCCTTTGCCAGCAGGGGGCGATATGCGTCTTCTGCGAACAGCGCAAGACGGCGTTTGAGCAAATCGTTCAATTGAACTTCCTTTTCGGTTTAGTGCCTGGCAACAATACCTGTAGCGGGTGTTGCACAGCAAATTTCGAGCAAGCATAGCCGAAAATCGAAAAACGGGTTGGACGCGCGGCAAATGTATCTGCGTCCGGTCATCCCCGCCTCGAAGCGCGTCACTCCAACGCCCGATATGGGTATCCAAACGCAATTTTCAACGTTAACGGCGTTTACAATGGCAAAAATCGAGGGTATCGTAGGATGCGGTTGGTCACTTTGCCGCTGCCTCGCTGACAACGACGGTTTGCGGAAAAATCAAACAAGCATCCTGAAAGCACTTTTAGGGAGCATGTCATGTTATTTCTTAAAAGTACGCACACAACGGTGGCCGCTGGTGTTTATCAGGTCGACGTGGCTGCCCGGCCTCCCGGCAAAACCTTCGATATCATCGTCGCGCTCGATGCCGAGAATCCGCCGCAATCATTTATCGACAGTATCGAGGGGTTGGGATTCAAGCAAGTGCAATCCGCCACCTATGTCCACGGCGACGGCAAGAAAGTGCTGGATTTACTTTATCGGAAGCCCGGAACCGATATATTTCAAGGTTGGACCAACGCGGAAAAGGATGCGAACCTGACGGCCATAGCAACTGCTTTCGCGGGGTTTAATATTACCGTCACGCCGCGCGTGATGA
>JBIODP010000479.1:0-1626 GCA_044445195.1 Burkholderiales bacterium
ATTTTCAGGTGACCGATCCGATGCGCGCTTCCTACGGTTCTTCCAACTACATCAATGCGATCACGCAATTGGCGCAAACCACCTTGCGTTCGGTGATCGGCAAGATGGAGCTCGACAAGACTTTTGAGGAACGCGACCACATCAACACCACCATCGTCAACGCCATCGACGAATCCGCCGCCAACTGGGGCGTGAAGGTATTGCGCTATGAAATCAAGGATTTGACGCCGCCGAAAGAAATCCTGCATGCGATGCAGGCGCAAATCACCGCCGAGCGCGAAAAACGCGCGCTGATTGCCGCTTCGGAAGGGCGCAAGCAGGAACAAATAAATATCGCCACCGGCGAGCGCGAAGCGTCGATAGCCAAGTCGGAAGGGGAAAAGCAGGCATCCATCAACCGCGCACAGGGTCAGGCCTCGGCCATCCTTTCTATCGCCGAAGCCAGCGCCGAAGCAATCCGCAAAACAGCCGCAGCGATACGCGAACCGGGCGGCTCGGACGCCGTCAGCCTGAAAGTGGCGGAACAATACGTGAGCGCGTTTGCGCAACTGGCGCGCACCAATAACTCGATCATCGTGCCGGCCAACTTGGGGGATATCAGCGGTTTGATCGCCAGTGCCTTGCAGGTGATGAAATCGCAGGGCAAGGCTTGAGCGTGTTAACCAAACCAGCCGGAGTGCGAATAATGGTGATTAATGCGAATAACGCGATTAATGCCTGAAATCACAACTTTGCCTCATCGCCCCATATCTGATCCAGGCTGAAGGGCATGATCGCTTGTTGGTCCAGGACCGGTTCCTTAATTCCATGCAACGGTTTGCCAGTGTAGCGTTTGATCGGATACGCCAGCGGTACGCCGCGCGGGCCGATCAGGGCATGGACTATCGGCGTCGCCGCATCTTCGCCTTTTGCTGTGACAACAGCGATTTCACCATTTTGCAGGCGCACGAATGTGCCGGGCGGGTAGGTGCCGAGTTCCTTGATGAAGTAGGCCGCCAATACTGGATCGCGGGCTTTGCCGCCGGCCAGCAAAACTTCGCGCAAGGCGGCGCTGTGCGACAAGGTCTTGCGGCATAGCCGATTGGTTATGCAGGCGCAGTAGCAATCGGCAAACGCCAGGATTTTGGTGTCTTGCGACACGCCCTGCATATTTGTTCCGAGCGGGTAGCCGCTTCCGTCTTCGTTTACATGGTGCGACAGCACAAGGGACAACCAGTCCGCATTATCTATTCCCGCCTGCTTCAAAATTCTGACGCTCTCTTCCGGATGCTTTTTGATAATGTCGAGTTCAGTCTCGGACAGCGTTCCCTGATTGTTTTCAATTTTATCCTGGTAACGCAGCATGCCGACATTCATGGTCAACGCCGCCGCCAACACTGCGGTTATTTCCTCCGTGTTTTGCGCATGGCGCGCATTACCAGCAACGACACGATCGCCGTGTCGATGCTATGCCTTATCGCATAACTCGCTTTTTGGTTGAGCAAGATGCAGGCAAACGCAAGGTTGCCATTCAAATCGGTGGCATGGATAATGGTTTGGACGATTTCCAGGATTTTGACTTGCGCGCCGGTTTCGACGCTTATACCGTAGAGAAGGCGCTCCAACTGTTTGGTTGCTGTATTAAGC
>JBIODP010000480.1:0-1620 GCA_044445195.1 Burkholderiales bacterium
AACTTATGACGCCCCTATCCGATAAATGCGCGACACGCCAAAATGAACACTATACGCTTCGCATTACGGGTGACGTAGATTCGGCAATTGATCTGATTTTCGATGCCTTTGAAAATACGCCATTGCATCACGAAGCGGTAAAAATGGCGAAAGAAAAAGCTGCTGCAAGTTATATTGGCGAACAACGAGAGCGGGCATTATCCATAATCGAGCAGCTCGGCCACCTGATGGATCGACAACACTGGGAAAAGAAAAACCAGCAAATCTTATAAGGTTTGGCAAGGTATTCGGCGTGGCGAATTTCATTTTCTGCGCTTTCGGTGCGGGGGCTCAGTCTTAGCGGCAGTCTCAATCTGCAACGCACGTAAAGCCCGCAACCGTTCAAGCAACGCTTCATCGGGCATCATGACCGCATCCAGCGCGCCACTGTAGATCGCTCCTTCATTGCCATCCAGGGTAACGACATCTCCTTCGCTGAAAACCGTTTCTCCGAAGCGAATCGTGCGCGCGGTCAAATCGATCCGCAAAGTTTCGCACCCAACCAGGCAGACTTTTCCAAGTTGCCTTGCCACCACTGCAGCATGCGAAGTGCGTGCGCCGCGTTGCGTCAGCAGGCCGACGGCCGACTCCAGAGCCGCAATGTCGTTCGTCTCTGCATCTTGCCGGACCAGAATAACCGGGACCCTGCCTTTGATGCGCTCCGCTACGCGCTGCGCATCCAGCGCAATTTCGCCGGACACCGCGCCGGAACTGGCTGGCATGGCTAGTGCCAAAGGGCTCATCCGGGATTGGCGCTTGCCTTGCCGCGGCGCCAGCCGTACCGTGCCGATATCGGCTTCCTGCAGTTCCGCCGTGCGCTGCAATGCGGTCGCCGTGTCGATCAGGCCCTCGTCCAACAGGTCGAGCGCAATCTGTGCAGACGCCAGCGGAGTGCGCTTGCCCGCGCGCGATTGCAGCATATACAGCACGCCGTCCTGCACGGTGAATTCGAAATCCTGCATGTCTGCAAATTCATGCTCAAGTGCCTGCGCCGACTCTTCAAGCCGGCGCCACGCGTCCGGCGCCAACCTTGCCAAGATATGGTGTCCATGTGCATTCCTGCGCCCGGAAACAACGTCTTCACCTTGCGCATTGGCCAAAAAATCAACCCAAAGCTGCCGTTCGCCGGTGGTGGGGCCCCGGGTAAATCCCACGCCGGCGCCGGAATGCGTGCCGCTATTGCCAAACGCCATGCATTGGATCGTGACCGCTGTACCCAGCGCAGAGTCGATCCGGTTCAGACTGCGATAGGTCTGCGCTTTGCTGGAGTGCCAGGAAGCAAACACGGCAAGAATGGCCCCCGCGAGTTGATCGTTGACGTTTTGCGGGAACGGTTTCCCAGCATGTTGCTGATAAATAGACAGAAACCGGCGCGTCAAGCCGCGCAATTCGCTGAAGTCCAGGTCTCGCTCATCGCGCCCCTGGGTGGCGTGCTCAATCTCGTCTTCAAACAACGATGCCGGAAGACCTGCCACGATCTCGCCGTAGCTGGCGATCAGGCGCCGGAACGCGTCCCAGACCAGGCGAGGGTTACCTGTCTGGCGCAGCAAGCCGGGAAGCGTCTCGTCGCACAGGCCAATG
>JBIODP010000481.1:0-1609 GCA_044445195.1 Burkholderiales bacterium
GCGCCAGCAACGGCGCGCGTAGCGCCGCACAATCGGCCAGCTTCACGAACTTATAGACCGCGGCGACGACTAATGGATTAATTTTTTTCATGTCTATTTGGTTCATTTCTAGCGGGTTGTTCCTGCTGATGCAATTGCATATGAGTAGAGTAAACTAGTTTAATTCAAATAAGGAGAAAAACCATGCAACTAGACGATCGCAGCCTGGACATCATTTTCCGCGAAGCGCGCACCCATAACGCATGGCTGGACAAGCCGGTCAGCGACGCGCTGCTGCAGCAGATCTACGACCTGATGAAGTGGGCGCCGACCAGCGCCAATTCCAGTCCTGTGCGCATCGTGTTCGTGCGCAGCGCAGTGGCCAAAGAACGTTTGCTGCCGGCGATGTCGCCGGGAAATCTGGACAAGACCCGCGCCGCGCCGGTGACTGCGATCATCGCGCACGATACCGAGTTCCACGAGAAGCTGCCCAAGCTGTTCCCGCAAGCCGACGCGCGTTCCTGGTTCGCCGGCAATCAACCGCTGATCGACACCACGGCGTTCCGCAACGGAACGCTGCAGGGAGCGTATCTGATCATCGCGGCGCGAATGCTCGGTCTTGACGCCGGGCCGATGTCCGGCTTCGACAACGCCAAAGTGGACAGGGAGTTTTTTCCCGACGGCAAGGTCAAGTCCAATTTCCTAGTCAACCTCGGTTATGGCGACCACGCCAAACTGTTCCCGCGCAATCCGCGCCTGCCATTCGCGGAAGCCGCACAGATCTTGTAGGGGATATAGTGCACAAGCAATCGATTCCCGGGAGTATGATGATGCCGACCCAAACAAGGAACCTGCCCGCGTTATGCGCGCTTGCGCTTATAGTCTTGTCCATGCTCGGATGCGCGCAGAACAAATTGGCTCCGCAGGGAGTCGAGCAAAATGTCGATTGCCGTTCCTGTCATTCGCCGAACGGGACTGCCGGCGCCAAGGATTTCAGCGCCTTCTATACCAACCCCAAGTCCCATCACCCGGTCGGGGTCCGCTATCCTCCGGCGCCACAGGCCGAGCCTAATTTCAAAATGCCGAATGGCCGGAATGACGTCGCCGCCTTCTTCGACAGGAATGGCAATGGTCAGCCGGACAACGATGAGGTTATGTTGTTCGGCCCGAAAGGCGCCGTGACGGTCGAATGTGCTTCATGCCACAGGGAGCACGGAAATTCACGGTCGCCGGGCACCACCGCTGCGGATCCGTATTTGCGCGTCGAGAATACCAACAGCGCATTGTGCATGACCTGCCATCGCCAATAACGGTAACCTTGCCAATAACGGTAACCATGAACGACGGCTCAATCCGCTGCGATTAGTCCTTTTGCCTCGCCCAGCAAGAATTCCTTGAATGCCAAAGCCGCGCTGGAAAGCCGTTTGTTGCTCCGGTGAGCAACGTACCAGTGGCGCAGCAGCGGGAAATGTTCGACGTTCAGCATCGCGAGCCGTTTTGTTTCCAGTTCCAGTTCGATGCTGTGCAGCGACAGGATACCCAGCCCCATGCCGGCCTGCACCGCCTGTTTTATGGCCTCGTTGGTTTCCATTTCCATGCTGATATGCGGTTGTATCTTGTGTCGCGCGAA
>JBIODP010000482.1:0-1609 GCA_044445195.1 Burkholderiales bacterium
CGATGCAGGCGGGCAATGCCGCCTCTCATGACGGAAAACCGCGAGCCCGACAATTTTGCCGCAACTTCCAGGTCCAGGCCCAATGCGGCGCCAACATCGACATGGTCCTTGACGGCAAACTCGAAACTGCGCGGCACGCCAATTTTTCGAAGCTCGACATTACCGCTCTCATCCTCGCCCACCGGCACCGATTCGTGCGGCACATTGGGCACGCGCATCATGAAATGGGCGATCTGCGTTTGCAATTCTTCAAGACGGGTTGCCGAAGCTTTCAACTCATCGCCGATTCCATTCACTTCGGCCATCGGCGCGGCAGCGTCTTCGCCCTTCCCTTTCATCATGCCGATTTGCCTGGACAAGGTGTTGCGCTTGCCTTGCAATTCTTCAGTACGGGTCTGGATGTGCTTGCGCTCCGCTTCGAACGCCGTGAAGGCGTCGATATCAAGTTCGAAGCGGCGCGTAGTCAGGCGAGCGGCGACCGTCGCGATGTCTTTGCGGAGAGTTTGGATGTCGATCATGGTAGTTGCCGGTTTCTTGTTGCAAAAGCGCCATTGTACCAAGCCCGATGCCAAAACACTCCAATTTGCCGTCGCTGAATCAGAGCAATGTCATGAAGACCGTTGCGTGGCGATACTCCCCTCTCCCCCAACCCCTCTCCCGCAAGCGGGCGAGGGGAGTAAACCCGAATCGACCGATATTGCCGGCTTACAATTCCAGCATCGGCTCAGCATGCGGTTCGGCTGCCAGCTTCGCTGTCTTATGCTCGCTTGCCAGGAACATATACATTGCCGGCACCACGAACAGCGTGAACAGGGTTCCGATCGACAGGCCGGTGAAAATGACCAGGCCCATCGAATAGCGGCCTGCAGCGCCGGCGCCCGAGGCGACCACCAGCGGCACTACGCCGAATACCATCGCCGCAGTGGTCATCAAAATCGGCCGCAACCGCGTGGCAGCAGCGCCTTCAATCGCTTCGCGCTTGGTCTTGCCTTCCTGCCTCAGGTGATTCGCCACTTCCACAATCAAAATGCCGTGTTTGCTGATCAGTCCCATCAGGGTCACCAGTCCGACCTCGGTGTAAATGTTGAGGGAGGCAAATCCGAGGAAGATGAAAATCGTCGCGCCGAACAAGGCCATAGGCACTGAAAACATAATCACAACAGGGTCACGGAAGCTTTCAAACTGCGCCGCCAATGCCAGGAAAACGATAATCACCGCAAACAACATGGTGATCAGGAAACCGCCGGACTCCTGCATGAATTGACGCGATGGCCCGGAATAATCGACCGTGTAGCCGGTTGGCGCCACTTCTTTCAAGGTATCGCGCATAAATTGCAGCACCTCGCCCTGCGATGCGCCGGATACGCCTGAAATGGTGGCCGAATTCAATTGCTGAAAACGATTGACCGACTCCGGCACCACGCTATATTTGATATCGGCAACCGTGTTGGCCGGGATCATGCCGCCGGTCGGCGTCTTGATATAATAATCAAGCACTTCCGACGGATTCAGACGATCGGTTTGACGCACTTGCGGAATGACTTTATAAGAGCGGCCGGCAATCGAAAAATAATTGACGTAACCGCCCCCCAGCGCCGCACTCAGGGAA
>JBIODP010000483.1:0-1607 GCA_044445195.1 Burkholderiales bacterium
CGCGTAATCCACGCCGATACCCACTGCAAGCACCATCACCGGCAGGGTGGCAACCGTCAAGCCGATATTGCACTCCTTCATGAACCAGTAACCGATAAAGGTCGACAGCGTCAACGGCAGGCAGCAGGCGATGACGGCGCGCACATCGCGGTACGCAATCAACACCAGCAGAGCGATGGCAATGTACACATTCAGCATCATCGGCAATTCGCTTTGCGCCACCGCTTCATTGGTCGCCGCCAGCACTCCTGCATTACCGGATGCCAGGCGTATTTTTACGCCATCCATCGGATTATCGGCGCGGAATTTTTTTACCGCTGCAATCAATCGATTAATCGTCACCGCCTTATGGTCTGCCAGGTAAATGTGGACCGCAGACATACTGCAATCGGTGCTGACAAAACCGCGGCCGCGACCGATCTCCGTTGCCAGGCCTGAGTAATTGACCGGATCAAGCGGAACCACTTCCATTTTGGGGTTGCCTTCGTTGTAGCCCTGATTGTAGGAACGCAGTTCGCCGGCAAAACTCTTGATCGCCTTGACGCCTTCAATGTGTTCGACCGATGCTACAAAATCATCCTGGTATTTGGCAATATTGACTGCGCCGCATGAATTGGGCGGCGCTTGAAAGACGACAGTAAGCCAATCGAGACCCATGTCATACGACGCGGCGATAGAGGCGGCATCTCTATTGAAGCGTGCATCCTCGCGCAGTTCCGGCGCGCCCGGCTGCACCGTGCCAACCACCCTGTCACGGCTTTGCCACACCGCTACGCCAAACACCACGACGGCGATACACGCCACTACGGTTGCGTTGCGCGGGTTGGAAATATGCGACAACCCGCGCAGCCAACCGGAGCGCTGCTCGCGCTTCAACATCGAACTCACCGCAAATTCGCTGCTGAAGTTGAAGTACGAAGCCGCAACCGGCAGCAACACCAGATTGGTAATGATTTTGTAGGTCACGCCTATCGAAGAAACCACAGCCAACTCTTTGACCATCGGAATCGGCACCAGCAGCAGCGTGATGAAAGACACCATTGCCGTCACCAATGCCAGCACGCCCGGCACTAAAAGCCCGCTAAAACTGAGCCGCGCCGCATCATAGGTTTTGCGTCCGTGCGCAATTTCACGCACGATGTAATTGATTTGCTGGACGCCATGCGAAACGCCTATGGCAAAAACCAGGAAGGGAACCAGCACCGCCAGCGGATCAAGCCCATAACCCATCAGGTTCAGCGTGCCGAATTGCCAGACCAACGAGGTCAATGAACAGAAAATCGGCAAAATCGTCAAGCGCACCGAGCGGCAATACCAATAAACGGCCAAAGCGGTCAGCAACAAGGCAATGGCGCAAAACACCAGCACCGAAGAGGCGCCGTCGGAAATATCGCCGATTTGCTTGGCGAACCCGATAATCTGGATTTCGTATTTATCGTCTTCGAAGACGCCGCGGATTTTTTGGTTCAATAACCTGTTGTAGGCGATGTAGTCGAGCTTATGCCCTTCTTTATCGGCCTCGCCGATTTCAGCGGTAATCATGGCGCTGGTTTCGTCGTGCGAAACCAGGGTACCGATAAATCCGCCTTCAGCAGTCGCCGCCCTGA
>JBIODP010000484.1:0-1600 GCA_044445195.1 Burkholderiales bacterium
ACTTCACACCGGTCGCGATGCTTGCCAACTATCCGTTCTTGCTGGTGGTGAACAAAGATTTGCCGGCGAAATCGGTCAAAGATTTGATCGACATGGCCAAGGCCAAGCCAGGCACCATCAATTATGCCTCGGCGGGGAACGGTACCGGACAGCAGCTTGCGATGGAGCTGTTCAAGATGCTGACCGGAACTAACTTCACGCATGTTCCTTATCGTGGGGCACAGGCGGCCTATATCGATGTCTTCTCCGGGCAGGTTCCGATATTTTTCGATAATATTTCAACCGCCGCCGCACAAGTGAAAGGCGGGATGGTGCGCGCGCTCGCCATCACGACACGGGAGCGATCGAAATTATTGCCCGATCTGCCGACACTCGCGGAGTCCGGAATCCAGACTTATGAGTACCACACCTGGTTCGGACTTTGGGCGCCCAACAAGACCCCGCGTCCGATCATTGAAAAGTTGAACGCTGAAGTTCGTAAAGCACTCAGCGACCCTGTCGTAATCGATATCATCGTGGCATCGGCGGGTGAGCCTGCGACCATGCCGCTTGCCGACATAGAGCCGTTCGTCAAGGCGGAAATTACAAAGTGGGGCGAGGTCGTGAAAAAGGCCGGCATCAAGATAGAGTAGATATGTAGTGGGTTGACCTGATCTGGCTTCTTTGAACCAAGTATTGTGAGAGCACAGCTAGGTTCAAAATAGCCACGTCAAGTCAGGAGGACTCATCGGAATTTAATTCGCATATTGACAGGTTACGGAATACCAGCGCGATGCCATTCTCTCACATTGCTTGGTCCAAAAAAGCCCGGTCAGGTCAAGCTCAATTTTCGGAAAGGACAAGGCGCAATTGCTCAATCAGCGGTGTGGCGTTGCGGGGTTTCAGCAGGCATCGTTTCACGCATTGAAGTGCGCGTCGCAAAAATCTCATACCAGCTGGTTAGACGCGGCCGTTCGCTTCGCCAATTGTCGGCAGGGTAGCGAAAATCCAAATAGCCGCAGACAACGCCAACTGCGATTTGCGCAAGTGTCAAGGGGCCCCCAAGCGTTGTGATCTCGCGGTCGATGGCGTCGATGCAACGGCAAATACGATCACGCTGCTTGGCAATGAAGCTTGCAGATTGATCACGGCTGTCGCGAAGCAGCTCAGCGCGACGTGCAATCATTGCTTCAAGCGCGCCATCCGCGATGCCAAGTAACCGAGTGCATTGCAAGCGCGTCGGTTCGAACGCGGGCAGAAGGCGAGGCGTTCCGGTCAACGAGTCGAGATGCTGGCAAATCCAATTCGACTCAACGATGGCGATTCCACCGTCGGTTACAAGGGCGGGAATGCGGCCGACTGGATTTGCGCCAATGAATTCCGCATCAAATTCGATCGTGCGGCTACCTGTCCCTGTCGCAAACCCATCCGGCTGGCCGTTGATCGAGAATCGGGCAATCCTGTTGTTGGGATGAGGGATTTTTGCAGACTTATTGGTTGGACGTTCGTCGATCTGCTCCGGTCGCGGGCAATGCTTGAGGCAGAGATTTGGACGTTGCGGCAACAAATAAACGTCCTGCGGCGGGCTGCTCCAAAGAAACTCTCCTTCAGTACCATCGAC
>JBIODP010000485.1:0-1590 GCA_044445195.1 Burkholderiales bacterium
ATTCTCTGTATCTCGGCTGCATCCAGGATGGGAAAATAAAATGCTCGCTGCACGGCAGCTATTTCGATCTCGCCACCGGCCATCCAACTTGTGAACCGGCGGAGGCGCCGGTACGCACCTACCCGGTGAAGATCGATGCGGGTCAGGTATGGGTTAAAGTCTGATGTGATATAAAACTCTCGTTCCAGTCATTTTTGAAGGCAATCGCGACGGCAAATCTGCCTAGGCACTCTGAGGATGTTGAGAAGTTTCCTTATATCTGCTTGACCCTGATATTCAGCGTCTGGATACGATAGGCGATCTGGCGCGGCGTCATGTCGAGCAGACGCGCGGCCTTTGCCTGCACCCAGCCGGCCTGTTCCAGTGCGGCAATCACACGATCGCGTTCGTCCAGATTGGGGTCGTCAAGGTCAAGGTTCTGAACAGTCCCGCGTCCCGCTGAAATTCTTTCGTCGATTCCGGTAAGCAGGATGGCATCGCGGTCAATCTCGTTGCCTTCGGTCATCACTGCTGCACGCTCCAAGCAGTTTTCCAGTTCACGCACGTTGCCCGGCCAATCGTGATGCATCAGCACGCGCAACGCGTCATCGGTCAGGTTGAGCTGACGGCCCTGTTGCGTGCCGATTTTCTCAACCAGAAAGCGTGCAATGTCGGGAATGTCTTCCATGCGTTCGCGCAATGGCGGCAGATACAACGGCATGACGTTGAGGCGGTAATACAAATCCTCTCTGAAGCGCCCCGCTTCGACTTCGGCTTCCAGATCGCGGTGTGTAGCGGCGACGACGCGCACATCGACTTTTATCGTGTGGTTCCCGCCGACGCGTTCCAGCTCGCCTTCCTGCAGCACGCGCAGCAATTTGGCCTGGAACGGGGCGGAAATATCGCCGATTTCATCGAGAAATACGGTGCCTCCTTCGGCCTGTTCAAAGCGGCCTTTGCGTTGCGCTACTGCGCCTGTGAAGGCGCCCTTTTCGTGGCCGAACAATTCCGATTCCAATAGTGTCTCGGGCAGTGCGGCGCAGTTGAGTTTGACAAAGTTGTTGCGTGCACGCGGCGAATTGTAATGGATGGCATTGGCGATCAGTTCTTTGCCGGTTCCTGTTTCGCCGCGTATCAGCACAGTGGTGTTCCACTTTGCGACCAACCGCACCTGCTCGAAGATCCGGCGCATGGCCTGGGTGTGGCCGATGATGTTGTCGAAACCGTATTGTCCGCGCACTGTACGGCGCAGCACGTCGCGCTCTTCGGTAAGATCGTGCTTTTCCTGTGCTACGTCGTGCGACAGGCGCACGCTTTGTCCGATCAGGTTGGCGACCATTTCCAGGAACCGCTCGTATTCGTTGAGCAATATTTCCGCCCCTGGCGCTGGTTGTGCAGCCAGTACGCCGACCACTTTCTTGCCGATCCGGATCGGCACGCCAACGAACGCGCCGGTCGGGTTGTAGTTGCCGAGGCGGCTGAGGAAGCGCGGCTCGTCAGTGATACGATCTACCATGATGCTTTTGCCGGTTTTCAAAATCGTGCCGACTATGCCTTCGCCGGGGAGATAACTGATTTCTTCGGTAACCTTGTCAGATACGCCATATACCA
>JBIODP010000486.1:0-1586 GCA_044445195.1 Burkholderiales bacterium
TCGCCGATATTGCGCGTCGCTTTGCGAAGCTGGGTTATCTGGCGTTGGCGCCGCAACTGTTCGTGCGGCAGGGTGATCCGGCATCCTACGGCACGATCGCGGAATTGATCAAGGAAGTGGTTTCCAAGGTGCCCGATGCGCAAGTAATGGGCGATCTCGATGCCTGCGTCGCCTGGGCCAAGTCCAACGGCGGCAATGTCGAAAAATTGGGGATCACCGGGTTTTGTTGGGGCGGACGCATTACCTGGATGTATTCAGCCCACAATCCGACGGTGAAAGCCGGGGTCGCCTGGTATGGCAAGCTGGTCGGCGCCAAGACCGAATTGACGCCGAGCCACCCGATCGATATCGCCGCTGCGCTGAAAACACCGGTATTGGGACTATACGGCGGCAAGGATGAGGGCATCACGCAAGCCAGTATCGAGCAGATGAGGGCGGCGCTGGCACAAGGCGGCAGCAAATCCGAATTCGTCGTCTATCCGAATTCCGGGCATGCATTCAATGCCGATTATCGTCCCAGCTATGTGGAAGCCGATGCCAAAGACGGCTGGAAGCGTTGCCTGGCCTGGTTCAAAACGCACGGCGTTTCGTAGACTGAACAATCGGGCGGTTTGCTGAAATGCGCCGCCTATGTTCTAATTTGCCCCTTAGTTATTGAATACTGCTTGAGGCCGCTATCAATTCCACCTTAGTTTCCATTTTGCTTGCCACCACCATTGCCGGCGTTTTCAGCATTTCGGCGGCGGCGGTGTTTTCATTCGCGCTGTTGTCCAAGATGGTCGAGCGGATGGTGAGCCTGTCGGTAGGGATATTGTTGGCGACTTCGTTGCTGCACGCATTGCCGGAAGCCTTTGAGTCCAAGGCCGATACGCGCGCGTTGTTTGCCACGCTGCTGGGCGGTTTGCTGGGATTTTTTCTGCTGGAAAAGCTGGCGATCCTGCGCCACTCGCATCATCACGAAGGCGACGGACATTCGCATGTGCATGGGCACGATGCGCACGAGGCGGGCAAGGCCGGTTGGATGATCCTGGTCGGTGACGGCTTGCATAATTTCACCGATGGCATCCTGATAGCCGCCGCGTTTTTGGCCAACCCAAATCTGGGCCTGGTAACCGGACTCGCCATCATCGCGCATGAGATTCCGCAGGAAATCGGCGATTTCATCGTGTTGTTGAATGCCGGCTTCACTCGCAAGCGCGCGTATGGCTATAACCTGATTTGCAGCCTGATGGCAGTGGCCGGCGGGCTGCTCGGTTATGCCACGCTGGAACGCGCCAGCGGCTGGATTCCCTATGTGCTGGTGCTGGCATCCTCGGGCTTCATCTATATTGCGGTCAGCGATCTGATGCCGCAAATGCAAAGGCGCGCGACGATGCGCGAAACCATCCCGCAGGTTTTATTGATTGCCGTTGGGGTGGTTGCTGTTGTACTGCTGACGCACGGACACTGAATCAGCTGCCGGTCGCCACCGGACGTGCAGGGTTGGCGCACCATTCGCTCCACGAGCCCGGATATAAGGCCGCGCCCGGCAATCCCGCCACTTCCAGCGCCAGCAAATTGTGGCAGGCAGTGACGCCGGAGCCGCA
>JBIODP010000487.1:0-1574 GCA_044445195.1 Burkholderiales bacterium
CGCATTGGCAGGTGCGCCGGGCGTTTCCGCAGAAAACCCTGGCGGCAATCGAACAGAAGATCAAGGCAAGCGAAGCCGCGCATGGCGGTGAAATCCGGTTTGCGGTGGAGGGCGCCTTGTCCGGCGCGCCGCTTTATCATGGGCTATCGACGCGGGAACGCGCGATCGATGTATTTTCCAGCCTGCGGATGTGGGATACCGATCATCGGAACGGCGTGCTTATTTATTTGTTGCTGGCGGATCGGTCGGTCGAAATTGTGGCGGACCGCGGCGTGCATGTGAAAACCGGCGCCGCCGCATGGGAAAAAATATGTCGCGAGATGGAAGCGCACTTTCGGGAAGGCCGCTATGAGGATGGCGCAATCGGCGGCATTCGCGCAGTCACCCATCTGTTGACGCATCACTTTCCTGCTAACGGTGCCAGACGGAACGCGTTGCCGGACAAGGTTGTGGTGTTATAGTCCCGCCATGCGCTGCATGCTCCGTATTCACCGTATTATTCGCATTAAGCTTATGCGCCGGTTGGCCGGGTTGGCTATACCGTTGATATTTGCGGCATTCCCCGCGCTTGCGCTGGCCTGGGGCGCGCAAGGGCATGAACAAGTCGGCGCCATCGCCGACAAGCTGATTGCCGGTTCGCCCGCCGAGAAATGGGTGGCGCATCTGTTGGGCGGCATGAACCTGCAGACCGCATCGGTTTGGGCCGACTGCGCCAAAGCCGTGAAGAGCAACGACGATATCAACTTTACCTATCAAGCCAATCCAAGACGAACCGAGTGCGCGCCATTCTCCGGCCCGGAGGCAGCCCGGCAATTCGAGAGTTTTGTCGCACGCAACTGGAAGCAATGCGGCTCGGCGCATGGGTCGGAATATTGCGGCAACCAATATCATTACGCGGATATATCGGTACTGCACGACCATTATGCGCCCGGCTATGTGGGCGCAAACAATCACGATATCGTCCATGCGATCGATGCCGCCATCGCGGTGTTGCGCGGTCGCGCCCCCGACGCTCCGTTTAGCATCGCGGACAGGCAGGAAGCCTTGTTGCTGCTGGCGCATTATGTCGGCGACATTCACCAGCCCTTGCATGTGGCGGCGCTTTATCTGGATGCCGATGGCCGGATTATCGATCCGGAACCGCTCGGCTACCAGCCTGGGCACGACACGGCCGGCGGCAATAATATTATCGACGGCAAGAAATCGCTGCATGCGGAATGGGATGCCATTCCGCCCGCTTTGGAGATAGGCGGCGAACAGGATGCAGCGCTGCTGCAACTGGCGAAAAGCATCCCTCCCACCCCCGGAGATTTGTCCGCCTGGTCAACCGCCTGGGCCACCGATTCGATACGGGCAAGCCGGCCAGTGTTCGCCGACCTGCAGTTCAGTATGAGGACGGGGATGGAAACCATTGATAAGAATAATAATAAAAATGCGGATCGCCCGGAAAGATGGGATGTGACGGGCGTCGATGCCGCCTATCAAAGCCGGGCGGATCGCATCAAGTTCCAGCAACTCGCCAAAGCCGGCGCGCGGCTGGCGCAGGTGCTCAAGGCGGTGTGGCCGGACGGTTC
>JBIODP010000488.1:0-1523 GCA_044445195.1 Burkholderiales bacterium
GCGCAGGTATTGACGACCATGGCGGCGGCCATGGTCGCCGGGTGGCTGGCGGCAGCGCTGTTGCCCAAAATCGGCCGCATGAGCTGGCAGGCTGCATTTGCGCTGGGTGGAGCGATAGCCATGTCGTCGACCGCCATGGTGTCGAAATTATTGACGGAAAGGCTGGAATTAGACAGCGAGCAGGGGCGTCGCATCATGGGAATTTTACTATTCCAGGACTTGGCGCTGGTGCCCTTGCTGATCGTCGTTCCTGCGCTGGCACATCCGCAAGGCGACTTGGCGGTGACCTTGGCCTGGGCTGCGCTGAAAGCGGTTTTCGTGCTGATGTTGCTGCTTTTTCTGGGGCACAAGCTGATTCGCGGCTGGTTCAATATCGTCGTCCGGCGCCGTTCGCAGGAATTATTCATGCTCAACCTGCTATTAATCACGCTTGGCGCTGCGTGGATCACAGAACGCGCCGGACTGTCGCTGGCGTTGGGTGCGTTTGTGGCGGGGATGTTGATATCCGAAACCGAGTACAAGTACCAGGTGGAACAAGACATCCAGCCTTTTCGCGATGTCTTGCTGGGTTTGTTTTTCATCACGATCGGCATGTTGCTCGATGCCGGCCTGGTGTTGCAGCATTGGTGGGTGGTGTTGCTGCTACTGGCCGCACTGATATTACTGAAATTCTCGCTGATTGCAGTATTGGCGAAGTTATTCGGCGCGCCAACCGGCGTCGCGTTGCGGACCGGCCTTGCGTTGGCTCAGGTCGGCGAATTCGGTTTCGTGCTCATCAATCAGGTCGGCGGCCTGAACATGATCGACCCCTTGCCGATGCAACTCATATTGGCGGCGATGGTGCTGTCGATGTTGCTGGCGCCGTTGATTATCGCTAAATCGGATGCGATCGTGCTTAAACTGGCGACCAACGAGTGGATGATGCAATCCCTGGCATTGACGCAACTCGCTGCACGCACCATGGCTACCCAAAAGCACGTGATTATTGCCGGCTTTGGCCGTAGCGGGCAAAACCTGGCGAAGCTGCTGGAAGACGAGGGCATTGCTTATCACGCACTGGATCTCGATCCGGACCGGGTGCATGAGGCGCAAGCCGCCGGCGCGCACGTTTCTTATGGCGATGCCGCGCGCCGAGAAAGTTTGCAGGCAGCCGGCATACATCGCGCCGCAGCATTGGTGATTACCTACGCCAGCACGCCATCGGCCATCAAAACCTTGCACTTTGCGCATGACATGGCCCCTGCGCTGCCCATGATCGTGCGCAGCTACGACGATGCCGACCTCGAAAAATTACGCGCCGCCGGCGCGACCGAAGTGGTGCCGGAAACGCTGGAAGGCAGCCTGATGCTGGCGTCGCATGCGATGGTGATGCTGGGAATTCCGTTGCGCCGGGTCGTGCATCGGGTGCAAGTGGCGCGCGAACAGCGGTACGCGTCGCTGCGCGGCCATTTTTATGGCAGCAGCGATGCCGACGATGCGGATAACATTCAGATGCGCTTGCATTCGGTGCCGGTCAACGAGGA
>JBIODP010000489.1:0-1518 GCA_044445195.1 Burkholderiales bacterium
AAGTCCAAGTGTCGGTTCATCGAGAAATAGAATCTTGGGCGTGTGCAGAAACCCGCGCGCAATTTCAAGCCTCCGCTTCATGCCGCCGGAGAACTTCTTTACCTGGTCCTTGCGCCGGTCCCATAACTCCCCCTGCCATGCGCCGGTCCAAATGAGATCCTCCCACATCGTGGCATAAAACGCGTCGTCGTGCCTGCCCGACTTCAGCAGCCGCGGCGTTTGGCCGATGACTTCGGCGGCTGTGTAACCGGTACTCTCGGTAAAGGCATGATTCACGCGCAGGATCACGCCGTTGGAATCGGTGACCACCATGGCTTCCTGAGATTCGAAAGCCGTGGCGGCAATCCGGAGTTCTTCCTCCGCTTGCTTGCGCTCGGTGATGTCCTGGATGACGCCGAGAAAATGGGCTGCCTTGCCTCGGGTATTGCCAATCAACGACACCGACAGGTTCACCCACAGCAAACGGCCGTCGCTGGCAATATAGCGTTTCGTTATGCGATAGCGGTCCCGCTTGCCGGCAAGAATGTCATAGAAGTAGTCCAGCTCTTGTTGTCGGTCATCGGGATGGGTGAAGTCGGCGTATTTCATGCCCTGCAGCACCTCGGCGCTGTAACCCAGCATGGCGCGGAACGCCTCGTTGAAACTGGTCAGCCTCCCATCGGAGTCGGCTGAGGCGATGCCGGTATTGGCGTTCTCGAAAATACTTCGGTACCACGCTTCGTTTGCCGCCAGCGACTGTTCGACCTGCTTGCACCCGGCGGCATCGATCATTCTGGTATTATCGATCAGCGTCGGCAACTGGTGCCTGATCAACCACCGGATCAGGACGCCCGTTGTCAAGGTCAGCAGGAGCGTTGCCAGCAGCATGCGCTGCTGCATGGCGCGCAGTATCGATACAAAGGTTTCCTTGGCAGGCAACTGCCCCGCTACGCGATGCATATCCTCGCGCAACATCCAGCAAGCGTAAAGCGCCAACAACCACATGCCGATTAAAAAAATAATCAGCGTGACAAAAGTCACCTTGTTCTTGAGCAGCCGCCACTGAAAGATATTCCAATTCATGCAGCTTTCCCTGGTAAATGGCTGCGTTCCACGAGCAAACAGAGGGTATCCCGGCTAACGTGCCGCAATAATAGCCCGTTTGCCGGGTCATACAATGGATTTCTGCGATGGGTCTTGAAATAATTTTAACAGTTTTTTGGTTAGTATTATCTCAATGAAACAAAATGCATAAGCGCTTATACCCCTAAGAGAACTTGGTAAAATCAGGTTTGCGCTTCTGAAAAAACGCCGTAAACGCCTCTTGCGCTTCAGGCGAAGCCAACATCTCGCTGAAGTATTTGCTTTCCTCGGTTATCTTGTCCTCGACCGTCGCCGTATGGTGATCTTTCATCAACCGCTTGGCGGTACGAATCGACGAAGCCGGCAACGCAACCAGCTTGGCAGCTTGGGCCCGGGCAAACGGCAGCAAGTCGGCTACCGGCAGCACTTTGTTGACCAATCCCATTTCGCGCGCCT
>JBIODP010000490.1:0-1514 GCA_044445195.1 Burkholderiales bacterium
AGAATATGCCGCCGTCAATTTTGAGTGCTGAACCTGTGATGTAGCTGGCTTCCGCGCAAGCCAAAAATCGGACGGCGGCAGCCACTTCGTCTGGGTGGCCGAACCGTCTCATGGGAATCCTCTCCAAGGCTCTTTTGCGTTCCGTCTCGTCGATTGCCAGCGACCCGGTGTCCACATATCCCGGGCAAACGGCATTGACCGTTATGCCGATTCGAGCGACTTCCTTGGCCAATGATTGGGTCAGCGCCACCACGCCCGCCTTGGCGGCAGCATAGTTTGCCTGACCGGCGGGTGCCAGCAACGCGCTAAGCGAAGCGATATTAATGATGCGGCCGCTACGCTGGCCAATCATCGTGGGAAGAACTGCCTGGCAACCGTGGAAGACCCCATCCAAATTGAGGGCAAGAATTTTTTGCCACGCGTCCAAAGCCATGGTGGCCAGCAGGGCATCCTGATGACCGCCGGCGTTGTTCACCAGCACATCCAATCGCTGGTGGTGGGCGATAATCTCCGCCACGGCCGCCTTCCATGAGTCAGGCCGGGTGACATCCAATGCCATCGTGCGGCAGCGATCCGGATTTTCCACAGCAAGTTTTTCGGCCTGATCAAGGCGCGCATGGATGCCCAGCCAAATTTTATTTTCCGTGGATTCCTGGAGAAACGACCGGGCAATGGCCTGCCCCAGGCCGCCGTTGGCGCCGGTGATTAAAATAACGCGCGGATTCATAACACAAGGCTGCCCGCCGTTGCCGGCAATGACAAATCCGAAATGGTTCGGCCACTTTTGTTGAATCGAACCCCGATGGCCTGTTGGTTTGCCCCCACCAGGCTGACATTGACGGCACTGAATTTGCCGCTGGCGATCATATCGCAGCCTGCCACGCATTGCCAGGCGGCCGCAGCCATCAAGCCTTCTCCCAATACCAATTTTGGACTGATGCGCGGACCACTCCACCCAGCCCAGGCGTTGGTTTCAGCTGCATCGGCACGCGGACTATCATTGAGACCGTCACACAGAATTTCTGCCTGGCTTTGTGCCGGCATCTGCGCCCGCATTTTTTTTGCGGCCCGCATTCGGTTCGCAAGCGCCGTGTAAGAGTGCGCGTCGGTGATCAATTCAAGTTCCACCCCCAACGACCATTCCGGATCCAGGCTCAAGGCGAGCGCGGCTGCGCCGCTGCTGATGATTGCGCGGTGGTCAAAATGCCAGAGGGCGTCGGCCGACAACCAATGGATTTCCTCCGCACCGATCGCCAGGCAGGCATCAACCCGCCCCTCGTGCAACCAGTCAATTCCCAGGGCCAGTCCTTGCGCATAGGAGGAAGCGTCTCCAGTCAGGGTGCAGACCAGCGGTGTATTTTCCAACAGGGCGGCCACATGGCATGCCGGCGCGGCAAAAACGGTTTCGGGAAACAGCAGCGGACTGGCGGTGGCTGCGTTTTTTAACGTCTCCTCGAAAAATCGGGAGGAAAATTGCACGCAGCCGCATTGCAGACAGACAATAATTCCAATTC